>NZ_BCPO01000019.1:0-18412 GCF_016586105.1 Burkholderia sp. E168m15 | reverse complement strand
GGCCCCAAAAGGCCCTGCCCGATCATGTCCGACACTCGTCCCGATACGCTTTTCGCCCTCACCGCGCTCTCGCCCATCGACGGCCGCTACGCCAGCAAGACCGAAGCGCTGCGCGACTGGCTCTCCGAAGCCGCCTTCATGCGCCACCGCGTCACCGTGGAGGTGCACTGGCTGATCGCGCTGTCGCGCGCCGGCTTCGCGGAAGTCCCGCGCTTCTCGGAAGCCTCCGAGCAGTTCCTGCTGCAGCTCGCCGAGCGCTTCACCGCGCACGACGCCGCGCGCATCAAGGAAATCGAGCGCGTGACGAACCACGACGTGAAGGCCGTCGAATACTGGCTGAAGGAATCGGTGAAGGGCCAGGCCGAACTCGAGAAGGCGAGCGAATTCATCCACTTCGCGTGCACGTCCGAGGACATCAACAACACGTCGCACGGCATGATGCTCGCCGGCGCGCGCGAACACGTGATCCTGCCGGCGCTGCGCACGGTCTACCAGCGCCTCGTCGCACTCGCGCACGCGCACGCCGAGCAGCCGATGCTGTCCCGCACGCACGGCCAGCCGGCCAGCCCGACGACGCTCGGCAAGGAACTCGCGAACGTCGCCGCGCGTCTCGCCCGTGCGATCACGCGCATCGAGAAGGTCGAGATCCTCGGCAAGATGAACGGCGCGGTCGGCAACTTCAACGCGCATTTCTCGGCGTATCCGGAATTCGACTGGGAAGCGTTCTCGCGCGACGTGATCGAGAACCGCCTGAAGCTCACGTTCAACCCGTACACGATCCAGATCGAGCCGCACGACTACATGGCCGAACTGTTCGACGCTGTGGCGCGCGCGAACACGATCCTGCTCGACCTCGACCGCGACGTGTGGGGCTACATCTCGGTCGGCTACTTCAAGCAGAAGACGAAGGCCGGCGAAATCGGCTCGTCGACGATGCCGCACAAGGTCAACCCGATCGACTTCGAGAACTCGGAAGGCAACCTCGGCCTCGCGAACGCGACGCTGCGCCACCTCGCCGACAAGCTGCCGGTGTCGCGCTGGCAGCGCGACCTGACCGACTCGACGGTGCTGCGCAACATGGGCGTCGCGCTCGGCTACTCGCTGCTCGCGTACGACTCGCTGATCCGCGGTCTCGACAAGCTCGAAGTGAATCCGCAGCGCCTGAACGAAGACCTCGACAACTGCTGGGAAGTGCTCGCCGAGCCGGTGCAGACGGTGATGCGCCGCTACGGCATCGAGAACCCGTACGAGCAGCTGAAGGAACTGACGCGCGGCAAGGGCATCACGCGCGAAGCACTGCAGGAATTCGTCGGCACGCTGGCGATCCCGCAGGATGCGAAAGACCGCCTGCTCGCGATGACGCCGGCGTCGTACATCGGCAAGGCCGTCGAACTCGCGAAGCGGATCGCGTAAGCGCCGCCGTCGCCTGACGAAAAAAGCCCGATGCGAAGCGATTCGCATCGGGCTTTTTGTTGCCTGCCGCGGCCGATCAGAACGAGATCATCCGCCCCGGGTTCAGCGCGCTCATCACGCTCATCGCTGCCTTCGCGGCCGGAATCGCGATCGGCGACAACTGCCGGCCGAGCGGAATCGCGCGGTGATCGATGCCCGTGAGCATCGAGAAATCGTCGTTGCGGCCGACGAAATCGTCGCAAATCGCCTTGCCGATCCGCACCGTCTGCGCGACGCCGTGCCCGCTCCAGCCCTGCACCATGTACATCGGCACGCGGCCGTCGGTCTTGCGGCTGTCGGTGGCGCCGTTCAGCGTGAAATCGCTGACGCCGCTCCAGCAGTAATCGAGCGCGAAGCGGCCGTCGTGCTGCGGAAACACCGTGTTCAGTCGCGTCAGCAGATACGCGTTGACGTCGGGCTGCGCCCAGCAGCTGCCAGTGCCCTGCCCGCCGAACAGCAGGCGGTTGCCGCGCACCGGCCGGTAGTAGTCGATCTGGAACTGCGTGTCGTACACCGGCATGCCGGCCGGCAGCAGCGTCGCGACGTCGACGTCGAGCGGCGCCGTCACGCTCACGTACGTGAAGAACGGCACCGTGGTCGCCGCGCCGTCGTCGAGCAGCCGGAACGTCGTGTTGTGCAGCGCGAGCACCACCCCCTTGCGCGCGGTGATGGTGCCGCCCGGCGTCGTCGCGACGACGCCGGCGGGCGTCTCGTCGAGCTCAAGCACTTCGGTGCCTTCGAACAGCGCGCCGCCGTTCAGCCGGAAGCCGTGCACGAGGCCGCGCACCAGCGCGAGCGGGTGAATCTGGCCGCCGATCGCGTCGATCGCCGCGCCGTGATACAGCCCCGAGCGCACGTATTCGTCGTGCAGCTGATGGCGGCCGACGAGGGTCACGCCCGCGTCGCCGAGATGGCGGCGCGCATCCGCGCCGTCGAGCAGCGCGCTCATGTGGCCGGGGTGAATCGCCGCCGTCACGTGGCCGCGCTTGCGGTCGAGATCAAGCGCGTAGCGGGCGCCGATTTCGTCGATCAAGTCCATCGACTCGGCCGACGCGAAGCGCCACAGCCGCTTCGCATCGTCGTGCGACAGGTTCTCGATCATGTCGGCCGCTTCCCAGCGCGCGAGGCCGGGCGTCAGTTGCCCGCCGTTGCGGCCCGACGCGGCCGAGCCGACGTGATGCTTGTCGACGAGGATCGTGTCGACGCCGGCTTCCGCCAGATGCAGCGCGGCCGATGCGCCGAGCAACCCGGCACCAATCACGAGCACGTCGCACACGATGTCGTGCGCGAGCGGCGCGCTGTTTTCATGGGGCGACAGCGACGCCTCGTACCAGTTGGCCGGATGCTCGCCGTCGTAGCGAGCCGGATCGCACCAGTTCCAGTTGTCTTTTTCGATGTTCAGTTGCGTTTGCTCGAAACGCGCTTCGCCCCGGATCAGGGGGGTGTTGTTGGAAGTCATGATTGCACTTGCATGGTCTTGGGCCGCCTGTCGAAGAGCCTGTTGGCTTCGCGGGCGGGGGCAGCCGGTTCCACATGGGTGTCAACGAGAAAGGGGGCAAGAAGGCCCGTGTTGACGGGAGGCACGCTCGTGCCGCCTGGATCCCGGACTGTGCGAACGCACGTATTGAAAGGTGCCGGGACACCCAATTTCTACACCGCAGAAATAATTCTACAGTGTAGAATAAGCTTTCGTCAAGTTTACAGCCGGTACGGTACCGGCCTGCCAGCCTGCCTCGATGAAAGACAAACCCGCCCAAGGGCCGCGCGGCCTCGACAAGGACGCGATCGTCGCGGCCGCGCTCGCGCTGCTCGAAGACGTCGGCGAAGCCGCGTTCAGCGTGCGCAAGCTCGCGCAATCGGTCGGCTGCGACCCGATGAGCGTGCTGTATCACTTCAAGTCGAAGGAAGGCCTGAGCCGCGCGATCGCGAATGCACTGTCGCGCTCGCTCGTGCCGGTCGAGCCTTCACTGCCGTGGCGCGAACGGCTGCGCGACCTCGCGCGCCAGTACCGCACGCTCGCGCTGCGCTATCCCGCCGCGTTCGCACTGCTGCAGCGGCACATGAGCACGGGGCCGGCCGATCTCGCGCACATCGAGGTCGTGCATCGCGCGCTGACCGATGCCGGCATCCCGCGCGCGGCGCTGCCGTCGGTATGCGTCGGCTGGTACGCGAGCGTGATCGGGCTCGCCGCCGCCGAAGCGGGCGGCCTCACGCGCGCCGCGAACGACGTCGAGCTCGCGGAAATGCACGCGCTGTCCGACGCCGCGCATCCGCTCGTCAAGTCGGCCGCCCCGCTCTATGCGCAGCTCGATCCAGCCGTCGTGCACGACACGATGCTCGACGTGCTGCTCGACGGCATCGCGCAACGCGCACGCATGGCCTGACCGGCTCGCGCATCGCCAACGAAAAAGGCGCCCGAAGGCGCCTTTTCATGACGATGACCGCGAACCGCGCTCAGTGCTGCTGCGCGTGGCCGATCTTCAGCATGACCTGATCGACGATCTGCTCGGGCGTCAGCTCGATGCTGACCTCGATCGCCTCGTCCGGGCCCGGCTCCTCGAGCGTGTCCAGCTGGCTCTTCAGCAGCGACGGATCGAAGAAATGGCCGGTGCGGCTTTTCAGACGCTCCTGCAACACCTCGAACGAACCCTTCAGATAGACGAACCGCACGTCGGTGTCGGTGCCGCGCAGCACGTCGCGGTACGACCGCTTCAGCGACGAGCACGTGAACACGGCGGTTTCGCCGGCGCGCTGCTTTTCCTCGATGGCCGCGCGAATCGTGCGCAGCCACGGCCAGCGGTCTTCATCGGTTAGCGGAATGCCGTGGTGCATCTTTTCCTTGTTCGCCGCGCTGTGAAACGCGTCGCCATCGGTATAGCTGCACGACAGGCGTTCCGCCAGCATTTCGCCGATCAGCGACTTGCCCGCGCCCGACACGCCCATTGCGATCAGAATCATTGACTACCCCTTGTTACAGAACCACGCTCAGCAACAGCGTAAAACTCAGACCGAGCACCGAGATGATGGTTTCAAGCAGCGACCAGGTCTTGAACGTCTGGCCCACCGTCATCCCGAAATATTCCTTGATCAGCCAGAAGCCGCCGTCGTTCACGTGCGAGAAGATCAGCGAGCCCGACCCCGTCGCCAGCACGAGCAGCTCCGGCCGGACCGACGCGCCCGACGCCGCCGCGATCGGCGCGACGATACCGCAGGCCGTCGTCATCGCGACCGTCGCCGAACCCGTCGCGAGACGCATCAGCGCCGCGACGAACCAGCCGAGCAGCAGCGGCGACAGGTGCGCGTGCTTCGCGGTCTCGACGATCTGCTGGGAGATCCCGCTGTCGCGCAGGACGCCGCCGAAGCCGCCACCCGCGCCGACGATCAGCGTGATGCCGGCGATCGGCGCCAGGCACTCGCCGCAGAACTTCTGGATCTGGTCGCGGTTGAAGCCCTGCTTCGCGCCGAAGGTCCAGAAGCTCACGAGCACGGCGATCAGCAGCGCGACGTCCGAGTTACCGGCAAAGCGCAGCAGGTTGTTCGGCAGCGACTTCGGCGTGAACACCAGGTCGGCCCAGCTGCCGACGAGCATCAGCACGACGGGCAGCAAGATCGTGAACAGCGTGATGCCGAAGCTCGGCAGTTCGCGCTTGCCGCCGTCCGTACGCGAATCGACGAATTGCGACGCGAGCGGGTTGTTTTCCGGCAGCTTCACGAACTTCGAGATCATCAGCGCGAACAGCGGGCCCGCGATGATCGCGGTCGGCACGCCGACGACCAGGCCGAAGGCGATCGTCTTGCCGATATCGGCGCCGTATTGCTGGACGGCCAGCAGCGCGGCCGGGTGCGGCGGGATCAGCCCGTGCACGACCGACAGGCCGGCCACCATCGGCAGGCCGACGACGAGCAGCGACTTGCCGGTGCGCTTCGCGACGTTGAACGCGATCGGGATCAGCAGCACGAAGCCGACTTCGAAGAACACCGGCAGGCCGACGATGATCGCGACGAACATCATCGCCCAGTGGATGTTCTTTTCACCGAACCAGTCGATCAGCGTGGTCGCGATCCGTTCGGCGCCGCCCGATTCGGCCATCATCTTGCCGAGCATCGTGCCGAGGCCGACGACGATCGCGATGTGGCCGAGCGTTCCGCCGGTGCCCGTTTCGAACGACTTGACGATCTTGTCCATCGGCATGCCGACGACGAGACCGAGGCCGAGCGAGACGATGATCAGCACCAGGAACGGGTAGATCTTGTAGCGCGCGATCATCAGGATCAGCGCGGCAATCGCGATCAGCGTGAATACGAGCAGCATGCTGCCTTGGACGGCCCCCATGTGGCACTCCTCCTAGAATTGTTCGAACCGGGCGAGTCGTTGCGAGTATGCCCGGCTATGCGGGTCTCCGAAACACGGGGGTACCCCCCGTCAGGACGCTGAATTTTACTTATCTTTGCGATCCGCGGATAGAACCGGTTCCATCAGCAAAAACCCTCGGTAAAACAAGCACTAACGCTTGCTTTCCGAGGGCTGAACCGTCATCTGGTACAAGTCTTAACGGGGCAGCTGGCTCGCTGCTTGCGCGAGGCGCGTGACTTCGGCCCAGTCCTGCGCGGCGAGCGCGGCCTTCGGCGTGAGCCACGAGCCGCCGACGCACACGACGTTCGGCAGTTTCAGGAAGTTCGGCGCGGTGTCCACCGTGATGCCGCCGGTCGGGCAGAACTTCAGCGCCGGGAACGGGCCATGGAACGCCTGCAGCATCGGCACGCCGCCCGCCTGCTGCGCGGGGAAGAACTTCACGATGTCGTAGCCGAATTCGAGCGCCTGGATGATGTCGCTCGGCGTCATCACGCCTGGCAGCAGCGGCAGGCCGGCGTCGAGCGACGCGAGGTGCAGCTCCTTCGTCAGGCCCGGCGACACGCCGAACTTCGCGCCCGCACGCTTGGCCTGCGCGCAGTGCTCGGGCTTCGTGATCGTGCCGACGCCGACGACGATGTCGTCCGCGAGCTGGCTCGCGCGCTGGATCGCTTCCAGCCCGGCCGGCGTGCGCAGCGTGATCTCGAGCACCTTCACGCCGCCCGCGTGCAATGCACGCGACACGTTTTCGCCCTGCTCGACCGAGTCGAATGCGAGCACCGGAATGACCGGGCCCAGCTTCACGATTTCAGCAATCGTCTTCATTGAATTGGCTCCTTGAAATTCATGCGGTGACGTGGGCGGCCGTTTCGCCGACCAGCGTCCCGAAAACCGATGCGCCCTGCTCGGCCGGCGCCGCGGCCGCGCGGAACACGCCGAACAGTTCGCGCCCGAAACCGACTTCGTTCTCGGCCTGGTGCCGCGGCTGCGCGACCGGGCGCGCGTGCCACTCGGCGTCGTCGACCTCGATGTCGAGCACGCCGGCTTCGGCGTCGATCACGAGCATGTCGCCCGTCTTCACCTTCCCGATCGGGCCGGCCAGCAGCGCCTCCGGCGACACGTGGATCACGGCCGGTACCTTGCCCGATGCGCCCGACATGCGGCCGTCGGTCACCAGCGCGACGTGGAAGCCCTGATCCTGCAGCACGCCGAGCAGCGGCGTCAAACGGTGCAGCTCGGGCATGCCGTTGGCGCGCGCGCCCTGGAAGCGCACCACCGCGACGAAATCGCGCTTCAGCTCGCCGCGATCGAACGCTTCCTGCACGGCTTCCTGCGAGTCGAACACGATCGCGGGCGCCGTCACCTTGCGGTGCTCGGGCGCGACCGCCGAGATCTTGATCACGCCGCGGCCGAGCCGGCCCTGCATCAGGCGCAGGCCGCCGTCCGGCTGGAACGGCTCGCGAATGCCGCGCAGCACCTTCGTGTCGTGGCTCTCGGCCGCGCCGTCGACCCACGTCAGCTTGCCGTCGATCAGCTTCGGCTCCTTCGTGTAGTGCGCAAGCCCCTTGCCTGCGACCGTCGTCACGTCCTCGTGCAGCAGCCCGCCTTCGA
This sequence comes from Burkholderia sp. E168m15, assembly GCF_016586105.1. Classification (NCBI taxonomy): domain Bacteria; kingdom Pseudomonadati; phylum Pseudomonadota; class Betaproteobacteria; order Burkholderiales; family Burkholderiaceae; genus Burkholderia; species Burkholderia sp. E168m15. The sequence goes on along the minus strand of NZ_BCPO01000019.1, from coordinate 10,998 downwards.
GCAGGTTGCGTACCAGGAACGCGACACCGCCCGCCGCGTGGAAATGGTTCACGTCGGCCTTGCCGTTCGGGTAGATCTTCGCGAGCAGCGGCACGACGGCCGACAGCTCGTCGAAGTCGTTCCAGTCGATCAGGATGCCGGCCGCGCGCGCGATCGCGACCAAGTGCAGCGTGTGGTTGGTCGAGCCGCCCGTCGCGAGCAGCGCGACGATGCCGTTGACGATCGCCTTTTCGTCGATCACATGGCCGATCGGCGTGTAGTGACCGCGCTCGACGGTCAGGTCGAGCACGCGGCGCGCGGCCTCGGCCGTCAGCGCGGTGCGCAGCGGCGTGTGCGGGTGAACGAAAGCGGAGCCCGGCAGGTGCAGCCCCATCAGCTCCATCAGCATCTGGTTGCTGTTCGCGGTACCGTAGAACGTGCAGGTGCCGTGGCCGTGATACGCGGCCGATTCGGCTTCGAGCAGCGCGTCGCGGCCGACCTGGCCAGTCGCGAACTGCTGGCGGATCTTCGCCTTGTCGTCGTTCGACAGGCCGCTCGTCATCGGGCCGGCTGGCACGAAGATCGTCGGCAGGTGGCCAAACTGCAGCGCGCCGATCAGCAGACCCGGCACGATCTTGTCGCAGATGCCGAGACAGAGCGCCGCGTCGAACATGTTGTGCGTGAGCGCGATCGCCGTGCCCATCGCGATCGCCTCGCGCGAGAACAGCGACAGCTCCATCCCCGGGTTGCCCTGCGTGACGCCGTCGCACATCGCCGGCACGCCGCCCGCGAACTGCGCGACCCCGCCGTTCTCGCGCGCGGCCGCCTTGATGATTTCGGGGAAATCCTTGTACGGCGCGTGCGCGGACAGCATCTCGTTGTACGAGGACACGATGCCGATGTTCGGCTCGCGGATCGCCTTGATCGCGAACTTGTCGTTGCCCTCGAGGCCCGCGAAGCCGTGCGCGAGGTTCGCGCACGACAGCGCGCCGCGTGCCGGGAACTTGCCTTGCGCGCCGTCGATGCGCTGCAGATAGGCGGAACGGGTCGATTGGCTGCGGGCGATCACGCGTTCGGTGACCTTCGCCAGAGTGGGGTGCAGCGACGTCATGCTGGGCGCTCCTGTATGCCGGCCGACACCGGCGGTTGGAATCGTGGGGACGGTCGAGCTTCGTCGATCGAACGAAGGCAGTCTAGTAGAAAAACTACAAGCACGCAATGCTGATTAACGCGTTCGCAACCGCCATTCCCGCTACCAGCAAGGCTTTAATCAGTAAAAACCCTAATTCGTGTCGCTAACCTCGCATCGAAACCATCACGATTACGCTAGTATTTTCATGTAGATTTTCTACAATTCGATTGCGATACACTCGCTCATCCGAACCCGATTTCCACCTGCCGTCCCATGCTGCCTCGCATTGAAGCGATCCGCGCCGAGTTGCGCCCGTCCGAGCGCAAGCTCGCCGACTACATCCTCGCCGCGCCGCGCGAGGTGCTCGACCTCGCGATGACCGAGCTGTCGATGCGCGCCGGCGTCAGCCAGCCGACCATCGCGCGCTTCTGCCAGGCGCTCGGCTGCAGCGGCTTTCGCGAATTCAAGATCCGGCTCGCGCAGAGCGTCGCGCCGGGCGTGTCGTCGGTGTACCGCGACGTCGAGCCGAACGAACCGGCGCCCGGCATCATCGGCAAGGTGTTCGACCGCACGATCGGCGCGCTGATCGAGGTGCGCAACAGCCTGTCCGCCGGCAGCGTCGCCGACGCGATCGCGCTGCTGTCGAACGCGTCGCGCATCGAGTTCTACGGCGCCGGCGGCTCGGGCATCGCCGCGCAGGACATCCAGCACAAGTTCTTCCGGCTCGGCGTGCCGAGCGTCGCGTATTCGGACCCGCACACGTTCTCGATGTCGTCGGCGCTGCTCGGACCGCACGACGTCGTCGTCGCGATCTCGAACACCGGCCGCACGCGCGACATCGTCGACGCCGCGCGCTCCGCGCTCGCGTGCGGCGCGAAAGTCGTCGCGATCACGCAGAGCCATTCGCCGCTCGCGAAGCTCGCGACGGTCAGCCTCGCGTCGAACGTCGCCGAGGAAACGGACGTGTTCTCGCCGATGACGTCGCGGATGTCGCATCTCGCGATCGGCGACATCCTCGCGGTCGGCGTCGCGCTGTCGCGCGGGCCGGCGCTGATGGAACGCGTCGGCCGCGCGAAGGAGGCGATCACGCGGCGCCGGATCGATGATCCGGTGAAGGAGTAGCGGTTCGCGGAACGCCGCGCGTAAACGAACGACGGCGCCCCGAGGGGCGCCGTTGCGCATGATTCGACGGCGACGGTTTCGCCGGCCGCGCCGATCAGAACGGCTTGATCACCACCAGCGCGACCGCCGCGAGCATGCCGAGCACCGGCAACTCGTTGAACACGCGATACCACTTGTCGGTGCGGCGGTTCTCGCCGCGCTCGAACACCCGCAGCAGGTGCCCGCAATACGCGTGATAGACGATCAGCAGCAGCACGACCGTCACCTTCGCGTGGATCCACCCCTGCCCCTGCCCGATGCCGATCACGAGCCACAGCCACAGCCCGCAAGCGAGCGCGGGCACCGCGATCATCGTCATGAAACGGAACAGCTTGCGCGCCATCAGCAGCAGGCGCCGCACCGCGGCCGGATCGGTCTCCATGGCCAGGTTCACGTAGATGCGCGGCAGGTAGAACAGCCCCGCGAACCACGCGGCGATCAGAACGACATGGAACGTCTTGACCCAGAGCATTGCCATCGGTTGTGCGCCTCGCTGTTGACTTACTGACGGCCTTCGCCGTGCCCGAGCACCACGTACTTCAGCGACGTGAGCCCTTCCAGGCCGACCGGGCCGCGTGCGTGCAGCTTGTCGTTCGAGATGCCGATTTCCGCGCCGAGGCCGAATTCGAAGCCGTCCGCGAAGCGCGTCGACGCATTGACCATCACGCTCGCCGAATCGACTTCGCGCAGGAACCGCATCGCGCGGTCGTGATCCTCGGTGACGATCGCATCCGTGTGATGCGAGCCGTAATGGTTGATGTGCTCGATCGCGGCGTCGAGGCCGTCGACGACCTTGATCGCGAGCACCGGCGCGAGATATTCGGTATGCCAGTCTTCTTCGGTCGCGTCGACGAGCGGGCCGACGCCCGCGTCGGCGAGCACCGCGCGCGCGGCCGCGTCGACGCGCAGCTCGACCTGCTTGTCGCGATACAGCTTGCCGAGCGGCGGCAGCAGCTTCGCCGCGATGCCGCTCGCGACGAGCAGCGTCTCCATCGTGTTGCAGGTGCCGTAGCGGTGCGTCTTCGCGTTGTCGCAGACGGTCAGCGCCTTCGCGAGATCGGCGCGATCGTCGACGTACACGTGGCAGATGCCGTCGAGGTGCTTGATCATCGGCACGCGTGCCTCGTTGATCAGCCGTTCGATCAGGCTCTTGCCGCCGCGCGGCACGATCACGTCGACGTATTCGGTCATCGTGATCAGCTTGCCGACCGCCGCGCGATCGGCCGTCGCGACGACCTGCACCGCGTCCTGCGGCAGGCCGGCCGCCTCGAGCCCTTCGCCGATCAGCTTCGCGAGCGCCGCATTCGATTCGAGCGCCTCGGAGCCGCCGCGCAGGATCGTCGCGTTGCCCGACTTCAGGCACAGCGCGGCCGCGTCGATCGTCACGTTCGGGCGCGACTCGTAGATGATGCCGATCACGCCGAGCGGCACGCGCATCTGGCCGACCTGGATTCCGCTCGGGCGGAACTTGAGGTTGCCGATCTCGCCGATCGGATCGGCCAGCGACGCGACCTGGCGCAGCCCTTCGACCATCGTGTTCAGCGCCTTGTCCGACAGCGTCAGGCGGTCGACGAACGCCGCATCGAGCCCCTTTTCACGGGCACGGGCGACGTCGCGCGCATTCGCGTCCTTCAGCGCCTGCGCATCGCGTTCGATCGCGCGGGCCACGGCGTCGAGCGCCGCGTTCTTCGCGGCCGTGCTGGCGCGCGCCATCGCGCGGGAAGCGTGCCGGGCGCGACGGCCCAGGTCGGTCATGTACTGATCGATATCCATCGTGTGACTCGAGAAGCGAGCCGCGCGGGGCGGCATGAATTCGTGGGGAAGCGGGGACGGCCACCCGGGACAGCCATCCGGGGGTGACGATCTGCGGGGACAGCCGTCCGTGCAGGGCAGCGGCCGATATGCCGCGCCAGCTATCGAAGCATTGTAAGCGGGTTGCGCAGCGCGCGCTGAAGGCTCGAACGAGACTTAGCGTCGCACGCGACCCGCGGTCGGCGGTCGTTCACCGCGGGCGCCCGCGACCGTCATCGCGAGCCGGAACAGCCCGTCCCACGGGTCGGGTGGCGGTTCATCCTGCGTGCGGCGTCCCGGCGTGACGGCGGACAAGCCCTTGACCTGCCGGTCGAGCTTCGCGGCGAATGCGAGCGCCTTTTCGAGCACCGCTTCCGACACGCGATTCAGCGCGGGCGCGATCAGCCGCTCGCGCGGCCCCCACACGCGGTTCTCGCGCAGCAGCGTCGCGAGCGGCTTGCCGGCCGTCGTGCCGCGCTTGATCCGCAGCAGCGTGCGCAGCTCCTCGACGACGGCCCACATCACGAGCACGATCGCCTCGCCCTCGCCCTTCAGCCCGTCGATCATCCGCGCGAGCCGCGCGGCGTCGCCGGCGAGCATCGCTTCGTTCAGCTTGAACACGTCGTAGCGCGCGACGTTCAGCACCGCGTCGTGCACCTGCTCGAACGACAGCGCGCCCTGCGGATACAGCAGCCCGAGCTTCTGGATTTCCTGGTGCGCGGCGAGCAGGTTGCCCTCGACGCGCTCCGCGATGAACTGCAGCGCGCGGCGCCCGTCGTCGCCGGGTGCGACGCGCTGGCCCTGCATCGACAGGCGCTGGCCGATCCAGTTCGGCAGTTGCGCGCGATCGACCGGATCGATCTTCAGCGCGACGCCGCCGTTCTGCAGCGCGGTGAACCACGCGGATTTCTGCGTGGCCGCGTCGAGGCGCGGCAACGTGACGAGCATCAGCGCGTCCGGATTGGGTGTGGCCGCAAGCGTCTTCAACGCGTCGGCGCCTTCCTTGCCGGGCTTGCCCGACGGAATGCGCAGTTCGATCAGCTGACGTTCGCCGAACAGCGACATCGCCTGGGTCGCGCCGAGCAGCACGCTCCAGTCGAAGCCGCGCTCGACCGTATGCACCGAACGCTCGGTAAAGCCGGCCGCGCGCGCGGCCGCACGAATGCGGTCGCACGCTTCCTGCGCGAGCAGCGGCTCGTCGCCGTACACGGTATAGAGCCCGGCCAACCCCTTCGCGAGGTGCGGCTCCAGCGCATCAAGTCGCAATTGCATCGCTGCGTGCGCCCGCGATCAGAGGGGTGGCGGCGGCAGCGGCGCGCGCGGCGCCACGCCCGGCACCACGTCCTCCGGCGCCGGCGTCAGCGAGTGGACGATCGCGAGACGCCGCATCAGCTGGTCGACCGCGTCGTTCTGCATGTCGCCGTACAGGATGTCGGCTTCCTGCGCCTTCGCGTTCGTGTACTGGTCGCTGTACGTCATCGCGCGATTCAGCGCGATCGCGCTCGGCGGGATCAGCACGGTGCCGTCCTTGCTCGTCAGCGTGTAGTTCAGCGTGTAGAACAGCGCGTACTCCTGCGCGGAGCCGTACTTGTTGAGCGTCAGCGTGTTCTGGCCACGCGACTCCCACATGCGCAGCACGGCGTCGGCGTCGTCCGCCGACTTGACGATCTTCGTGTCGCTGCCGGCCTGGACGAGGCGCGTGAGCCGCGCCTCGACGGGCGCCGGCGCACCGGCCACGAACAGCTGCTTGAACGCGTAGTCCTGCTGGCCGCGCAACTGGAAGCCGCATGCCGACAGCGCGACCGCGCTGCCGACGAGCATCAAAAACGATCTGCGGATCACCTTCGCTCCTTCTGGGTACGTCCAACGGCCGGCGGCCGTCAGACGACGATGTTCACGAGGCGGCCCGGCACGACGACGATCTTCTTCGCCGGCTTGCCGTCGCTGAATTTCGCGAATGCCTCGTCGGCCACCGCCGCCGCTTCGATCGCGTCGCGGCTCGCGTCCTTCGCGACCTTCAGCGCGCCGCGCACCTTGCCGTTCACCTGCAGCACGAGTTCGATCTCGGCCTGCTCGAGCGCGGCCTCGTCGACCTTCGGCCACGGCGCATCGAGCAGCGGGCCGAATTCGTCCGCGTAGCCGAGCGTCTTCCACAGCTCGAACGTGACGTGCGGCACGACCGGGTACAGCACGCGCAGCAGCACGCCGTACGTCTCGCGCAGCACGGCGGGCGTCGCACCCTTCGCGCCGTCGATCGCGTTCAGCATCTTCATCGCGGCCGACACGACCGTGTTGTACTGCAGGCGCTGGTAGTCGAAATCAGCCTGCTTCAGCACGCTGTAGATCTCGCGGCGCAGCGCCTTGTCGGCATCGCCGAGCGTCGCGGCGTCGAAACCGGCGCGCGCGGCGAGCGCTTCGCGGTTGCCGTAGCCGAAGCTCCACACGCGGCGCAGGAAGCGGCTCGCGCCCTCGACGCCCGCGCCCGACCACTCGAGCTGCTGCTCGGGCGGTGCGGCGAACATCGTGAACAGACGCGCGGTATCGGCGCCGTACTGGTCGATCAGCAGTTGCGGATCGACGCCGTTGTTCTTCGACTTCGACATCTTCTCGATGCCGCCGAGCACGACCGGCTGGCCGTCCGCATTCAGCGTCGCGCCGACCGGGCGGCCCTTGTCGTCGTGCGTCACCGTCACGTCGAGCGGGTTGTACCAGGTCTTCTTGCCCGCCGCGTCCTCGCGGTAGTACGTCTCGTTCAGCACCATCCCCTGCGTGAGCAGGTTCTTCGCCGGCTCGCCGAACTTCACGAGGCCGAGGTCGCGCATCACCTTGGTCCAGAAGCGCGAATACAGCAGGTGCAGGATCGCGTGCTCGATGCCGCCGATGTACTGATCCATCGGCATCCAGTAGTCGGTGCGCGCGTCGACCATCGTCTCGGCGTCCGGCGCCGTGTAGCGCGAGAAGTACCACGACGAATCGACGAAGGTGTCCATCGTGTCGGTTTCGCGCTTCGCGGCCGCGCCACACTTCGGGCACGTGCAGTTCAGGAACGCTTCCGACTTCGCGAGCGGGTTGCCCGAGCCGTCCGGCACGAGGTCTTCCGGCAGCACGACCGGCAGATCCTGCTCCGGCACCGGCACGTCGCCGCACGACGGGCAGTGGATGATCGGGATCGGCGTGCCCCAGTAGCGCTGGCGCGACACGCCCCAGTCGCGCAGGCGCCACGTGACCTGCTTGTCGCCGAAGCCGCCGGCCTTCAGGTCGGCCGCGACCGCGTCGACCGCTTCCGCGTAGCGCAGGCCGTCGTACTTGCCGCTGTTCACGCAGACCGCGGTTTCCTTGTCGCCGTACCACTCCTGCCATGCGTCGAGCGAGTACGTCTGCCCTTCGCTCGCGATCACCTGCTTGATCGGCAGGTCGTATTTCTTCGCAAACGCGAAATCGCGCTCGTCGTGGCCCGGCACGCCCATCACCGCGCCTTCGCCATAGCTCATCAGCACGTAGTTGCCGATCCACACCTCGACCGGCTCGCCGGTCAACGGGTGCTTGACCGAGAAGCCGGTCGCGACGCCCTTCTTCTCCATCGTCGCGACGTCAGCTTCGGCGACGCCGCCGCGCTTGCATTCCTCGATGAACGCGAGCAGTTCCGGCTTGTCCTGCGCGAGGCGCGTGGCGAGCGGGTGCTCGGCCGCGATCGCGCAGAACGTGACGCCCATGATCGTGTCGGCGCGCGTCGTGAACACGCGCAGCAGCTTCTGCTCGCCGTCGAGTTCGTACGGGAAGCCGAAGTTCACGCCGAAGCTCTTGCCGATCCAGTTCTGCTGCATGATCTTCACGCGCTCGGGCCAGCCGAGGCCGTCGAGATCGTTCAGCAGCTCATCCGCGTACTGCGTGATGCGCAGGTAGTACATCGGGATCTCGCGCTTCTCGACGAGCGCGCCCGAGCGCCAGCCGCGGCCGTCGATCACCTGCTCGTTCGCGAGCACGGTCTGGTCGACCGGGTCCCAGTTCACGGTGCCCGTCTTCTTGTACGCGATGCCCTTCTCGAGCATCTTCAGGAACAGCCACTGGTTCCACTTGTAGTAGTCGGGCTTGCACGTCGCGATTTCGCGCGACCAGTCGATCGCGAGACCCATCGACTGCATCTGGCCCTTCATGTAGTCGATGTTGTCGTAGGTCCACTTCGCGGGCGGCACGCCGTTCGCCATCGCGGCGTTCTCGGCCGGCATCCCGAACGCGTCCCAGCCCATCGGCATCAGCGTGTTGTAGCCGTTCATCCGCAGATAGCGGTACATCACGTCGTTGATCGTGTAGTTGCGCACGTGACCCATGTGCAGCTTGCCGGACGGGTACGGCAGCATCGATACGCAGTAGAACTTCGGCTTCTGCGAATCTTCCTTCGTCTTGTAGGCATCGGCTGCGCGCCAGTCGCCCTGGGCGGCGGCTTCGACGTCGGCGGGTACGTATCTCTCGTGCATGGTGTGGTTCGGGCTAGGCTTTAAGCGGCGCGACGGCTCGCGCGCAGGATTGGATCGAAAATCGTGCTGGCCCGGCGGCGCTGCAGGTTCGCTGTGGCGGGACCTGTTCGGGGTGTCCGGATATTTTCCGGGTTGCCTGGAAAATGCCGGGTTACCTGGAAAAAAACCTGCCAGCCGGGAAAAACAATGATTATACCGTCAGCGCCGGCGCATCCGGCCGGTCTTGCGGCGTGCGGCCCGCCCCCGCGACGGGCGGGAACTTGCCTGACGATTGGCGCGGCGGCCCGGCGGCGCGTCAGGGTTTCGCGCCGGCGGCGGCGGGCGCCGCAGCACCCGCCGGCGGCACGTCGGTCACGAAGCCGATCCGCGTGAGGCCCGCGGCCTGCGCGGCGCCCATCACCTGCGCGATCACGTCGTAGCGCGTCGCGCGCGACGCACGCAGCCGCAGCTCGGGCGGCGCGGCGCCCGCGGCGGCGGCCTTGAACCGCGCGGGCAGCGCGTCGAGCGCCACCGGTGTGTCGTCCCAGTAGAGCTTGCCCGCGTCGTCGATCGACAGGGTGACGGATTGCGGCGTGTCGCGCGCGACACTCGCCGCGACCTTCGGCAGGTCGAGCCGGATCGCGTGCGTCATCAGCGGTGCGGTGATGATGAAGATGACGAGCAGCACGAGCATCACGTCGATCAGCGGCGTCATGTTGATCTCCGCCATCGGCGCGGACGTCTTGTGGTGCTCGAGCCCGCCGAATGCCATGATCGTTCCTCCGGAGCCGGCGCGTCAGGCGCCCTGCGCGCACACGAAGACGTGCAGATCGCGTGCGAAGCCGTCGAGTTCCTCGGCGAGCTGCCGGACGAGCCGGCCGAGGATGTTGTACGCGAGCACCGCGGGAATCGCGACGACCAGCCCGAACGCGGTCATGATCAGCGCCTCGCCGACCGGCCCCGCGACGTTCTCGATCTGCGCCTGCCCGCTCGCGGCGATGCTGCCGAGTGCGTGATAGATGCCCCATACGGTGCCGAGCAGCCCGACGAACGGCGCGGTGCTGCCGATCGACGCAAGCAGCACCTGGCCGAATTCGAGGCGCCGCTGCGAGCGCAGCATCGCGTGACGCAACGCGCGCAGCACGCGTTCGCTACGCTCGACGCGCGCGGCCAGCGCGGTGGGGTCGTGATCGTCGGCCGCATCGCGCGCGGCTTCGGCGAGCGGCACGAACACGCGCTCGCGATCGGCGCCGGCCAGCGCGGCGATGCCCGCGTCGAGCGACGGCGCGCGCCAGAACGCGGCGAGCGCGCGCGGCCCCTGCCGCTTCGCGCGGACCAGCAGCCAGGCTTTCATGAAGAGGAAGCACCAACTGGCGACGGACATCGCCAGCAGCACATAGGAGACGGCGTGCGTGATCGCATCGCCGCTTTCGAGGTAGTGGACAACGCCGGTGGGAATCGCCATCGGAGTTTCCTCGCGGGGTCAGCGCAGGCCGAGCACGTCCTGCATGTCGAACAGGCCGGCGCCGCGCGCCGACAGGAAGCGGACCGCCCGCAACGCGCCCTGCGCGTACGACACGCGGCTCGACGACTTGTGCGTGATCTCGATGCGCTCGCCGATCCCGGCGAACAGCACGGTGTGGTCGCCGACGATGTCGCCGCCGCGCACCGCGGCAAAGCCGATCGACGACGGGTCGCGCTCGCCCGTCACGCCGTGGCGGCCGTACACCGCGCAGTCGTCGAGCGAGCGGCCGAGCGCGCCGGCGACGGCTTCGCCCATCATCAGCGCGGTGCCCGACGGCGCATCGACCTTGTGGCGGTGATGCGCTTCGATGATCTCGATGTCGTAGCCGTGCGAGAAATGCTGCGCCGCGAATTCGAGCAGCTTCAGCGTGACGTTCACGCCGACGCTCATGTTCGCCGCGAACACGATGCCGATCCTGGCCGCCGCGGCCTGCAGGTCGGCCTTCTGCTCGGCGGTGAAGCCGGTCGTGCCGATCACGAGCTTCACGTCGTGGCGCAGCGCGGCCTCGATATGGGCCATCGTGCCTTCCGGACGCGTGAAATCGATCAGGTACTCGGCTTGCGCGAACACGGCGTCGAGGTCGTCGGTCAGCTTGATCCCGGTGTCCTTGCCGAGGAACGCGCCGGCGTCCTGCCCGAGGAACGGCGAACCGGCGCGGTCGAGCGCGCCGACGAGCTGCGCGTCGGCATCGTTGAGAACGGCTTCGATCAGCATCCGGCCCATTCGGCCCGATGCGCCGGCAATCGCAATCTTCATGGCTTTCTACACGACAAGTCTAAAGGCGGGCGGCGCATGCCGCCCCGTTTCCGCACGCCGGCCGCTTACTGCGCCGGTGCGGTGAGCGGCTGGTTCTGCAGGTTGTCCGAGCCTTGCGGGCCGACCGGCGGCGACGCTTCGTTCGACACGTTCGGCTGCGGCGGACGATGGAACTGGAACTGCGGCTGGATCGCCGGCGC
>NZ_BCPO01000018.1:0-46268 GCF_016586105.1 Burkholderia sp. E168m15 | reverse complement strand
CGCCGCGCGCGCCGCCTGGGCGTTCGCATCCTGGTCGACCACCGCGCCGGACGCCGGCACCGTGGCCGGGCTCGCGGCAGCGGCAGCCTGCGCGGCGCTTGCGGCGCTCGCGGCCGCAGCGGCTTCGGAAGCCTTCTTCGCCGCGGCAGCGGCCTTCGCCTTCTTGCCGCCGCGATCGCCGTCGATGTCGGCCAGCAGGTCGAGTTCGGACGGCAGGTTGTCGGCGCCGGTCCAGCTCGCGACGCGATCGCCGGAGAAGTTGACCACGAGGTCACGCTGCTGGACGATCGACGTCGAGCCGCGCTTGAAGTAGAAGAGGTAATCCCAGCGATCCGCGTGGAACATGTCCGCCAGCAGCGGCGTGCCGAGCAGCGCGCGGACCTGCTCGCGCGTCATGCCGGCCTGCAACTGTGCGGCTTTCTCCTGCGACACGAAGTTGCCCTGCACGACGGTGATCCGATACGGCGTGATGCTCTGCGCAATGCGCTGCGTCACGCTGTCGTACGACGAACAACCCGCCAGCGCGACAACGGCGGCGGCAGCGATGATGGCACTCCGCATGCGACTCCTCTGAAAGTGCGAAAGCGATTCTGGGATCATTTCCTTCACCGTGCTGGCCCGCGTGCAGGCCGCGCGTATATCTGGAACGGCGAAAAGCCGGTAACATTGAAGCCCTGCATTGTACTCTAGGGATGCCTAGCCATGACCAATCCGACGGATCTCAAGAATATCGGGCTAAAGGCCACCCTACCGCGCCTCAAGATTCTCGAGATCTTCCAGCAGAGCCCCGTGCGCCACCTGACGGCCGAAGACGTCTACCGCAACCTGCTCAACGAGCAGCTCGACATCGGGCTCGCCACCGTCTACCGCGTGCTGACGCAGTTCGAGCAGGCCGGCCTGCTGTCGCGCAGCAACTTCGAATCCGGCAAGGCGGTGTTCGAGCTGAACGAAGGTTCGCACCACGACCACCTCGTGTGCCTCGATTGCGGCCGCGTCGAGGAATTCTTCGACGCCGAGATCGAGAGCCGCCAGCAGGCGATCGCGAAGGAGCGCGGCTTCCGGCTCCAGGAGCATTCGCTCGCGATGTACGGTTCGTGCACGACCGAGAACTGCCCGCACCGCAAGCACTGAAGCGCGCCACCCGTACACGCGGCACGGCCCGGCCGGCATCTCGCCGCCCGGGCCGTCTGCTTTTTCGGCGCGCCTGCCGCGCGCCCGGCATGCTTACGAAAGCCCTTCGGCGCCCGCGCAGGCCGGCTCGAAATCGAGCGCCCACGCGCGTTCCAGCGGGATCTCGTCGCAGTTCGGCTGCGGGCCGCCGCGATCGACGATCACGAAATCGCTGACCGCGTCGAGCGCGAGCAGCGGATGGTGCCAGACGCCCTTCGCATAATTGACGCCCTGCCAGCCCTCGGCCAGGAACGCGCGCATCGCGTCGGGCCGGAATTCGCCGGCCGGCGCGACGACGATCGCGTAGCGCGACACGGCGGCCAGCGGAATGAACGCCTGGCTGCCGTGCGGATGACGCTCCATCAGCGTGACCGCGACCGGCAACGCGCGCGGCTGCGCGCGAAACACGCTGACGAGCGGCCGGCCGCCGTCCGCGCAGACGTCGATCGTCGCGAGATCGTGAAAGCGCTCGGTCGTGCCGCCGTTGATCGGGAAATGCCGCGCGCCTTCGAGCGCGATCACGTCGCCGAACGGCGCGAACGCTTCGCGGGTCAGGCGCTCGACGCGCAGGATCGGAGTTCCGCTCATGCCGCTGCCCTCCTTCAAGCCGGCTCGCCCCACAGACGCAGGCGCGACACGCCGCCGTCCGGGAAGATGTTGAAGCGCACGTGCGTGACGGGGCCGAGCGCCGCGAGCGCGTCGAACGTGTGGACGTGGTCCATCTGCAGCTTCTGCTCGCCGAGCAGTTCGGCCCAGAACATCGCCTGCGTGACGAGCGAATCGTCGGTGCCGCCCGTGACGTGCGCGGCCTGCAGCGAGCAGCGGTCGGGGAAATTACCCTTGAAGAACGCCGTGTCGACCTCGACGCGCCGGATGATGCCCGGCCGCGCGAGCGCGACGATCGCCCAGTCGTTGCCGGGCTCGCGGCGCCGCCGCGTTTCCCAGCCGTCGCCCATGTTCACGCCGCGCCCCGGCATCAGCATCTGCGACGCCGGGCCGAAGTGCTGGTTGTTCGCGGCCACCAGATAACCGCCGTTCTCGATCGCCGCGAGATCGACGAGCTCGCCGGCCGGCACGTGGCGCCAGTCGCGCTGCGGCTGGCCGTACACGCGCAGCCGCGCGAGCCCGCCGTCCGGGTACAGGTTCACGCGCAGGTGCGTGACCGGCCGCGCGTCGTCGACGCTCACGTAGTGATGCGAATTGCCCTGCAGCGTCGTCGCGGGAACGATCGTGCGCCATTCCGCGTCGTCCGGCGGCGTGTCGCCGTCCACCGCGCAGGCCTCGATCGACGCGGCCGGCGGGAAGTTGCCGGTGAAGTGGCTCGTATCGAGATCGACGCCGACAATCACGCCCGGCCGCGCCAGACGCACCATGCAGAAGTCGTGGCCGGTCGTACGCTTGCGGCGCGTTTCCCAGCCGTCCATCCACTTGCCGTGGTCGTCGTACTTGCCGGGAATGAACACGGCCGGCTCGGGATTGAGCATGCGCTCCTTCGGCGCGAAGAATTCGTCGCTCGCGAAGAGCGCCTGCGCGCCCAGGCGCGGATCGGCGAGGTTCATGTAGCGCCGCGTGAAAGCCGGCGCGTTCGGATCGAGGATGGGGGCTGCCATATCGTCTCCATTATTTTGAAAAGGCCGGCGCGTCATCGCGCCAGGCGCAGGAAATTCGATCGCGCGAGGCGGCCGGGGAAGCCGCGCCGCGCGCGTGTCGGGTTCAGAGCGCGTGGGCCTGATCGCCCGCGACCGGGGCGGCGCCGCCCGGCGCGTCGGCCACGTAGCGCAACTCGCGGTTCAGCACGCGTTTCGCGCGGGCACGGTCGATGTCGTTCTCCCACACCGCGACCACCACCGTCGCGACGCAGTTGCCGATCAGGTTGGTCAGCGCGCGGGCGATGCCGACGAACCAGTCGACCGGCAGGATCAGCACGAGGCCGAGCACAGGAATCGCGGGGATCGCCGACAGCGTCGCCGCGAGAATCACGATCGCCGAGCCGGGAATCCCGTGCGCGCCCTTCGACGTGACGAGCGACACGAGCAGCACGACGATCAGGTCGTGCGTGGACAGCGGCGTGTTGGTGGCCTGCGCGATGAACAGCACGGCGAGCGTCAGGTAGATCGAGAAGCCGTCGAGGTTGAACGAATAGCCGGTCGGGATCACGAGGCCGACCGTCGAATCCTTGATCCCCATGTATTCGAGCTTGCTCATCACCTGCGGCAGCACCGCGTCCGACGACGCCGTGCCGAGCACGATCGACAGTTCCTCGCGCAGGTAGCGGATCAGCTTGAACACCGAGAAGCCCGCGAGCCGCATCACCGCGCCGAGCACGACCGTGACGAACACGAAGCAGCTCAGGTAGAACACCGCGACCAGGTAGCCGAGCTGCTTGAGCGACGCGACGCCGTACTTGCCGGTCGTGAACGCGATCGCGCCGAGCACGCCGAGCGGCGCGAGCTTGATGATGAAGCCGATGATCTTGAAGAACACGTGCGACAGCTCCTCGATCAGGCTGTTCACGCGCTGCGCCTTGTCGCCGAGCAGCGACAGCGCGGAGCCGAACAGCACCGCGAACACGAGGATCTGCAGGATGTCGCCCTTCGCGAACGCGTCGATCGCGGTCTCGGGAATGATCTTCATCAGGTAGCCGGCCGTGTCCTTCAGGCTTTCGGCGTTCTTCGCGTACGTCGACAGCGACGCCGCGTCGAGCGAGCGCAGGTCGATGTTCATCCCGACGCCCGGGCGCGTGACCCACGCGAGCACGAGCCCGATGCCGAGCGCGAGCGTCGTCATCACCTCGAAGTAGACGACGGCCTTCAGGCCGACCCGGCCGACCTTCTTCAGATCGCCCGCATTGGCCATCCCGCTGACCACGACGCAGAACACGATCGGGCCGATCACCATCTTGATGAGCTTCAGGAAACCGTCGCCGAGCGGTCGTAGCGACTCGGCGACGTGCGGGAAGAACGCGCCGAGCGCGACCCCCAGTATCAATGCGACGACTACCCGGCCAAACAGCGAATTGAGGAATTTCGACACGGCGCTCTCCCGATCCAACGGTTGCAGTTTCGTCTGTTCATACTGGTAAGACCAGTGATGTTATGGTGGATAGTAGGAAGCCGATATAGTGGCGTCAAGGACGGACAAAATAGGGATTTCCCGCCCCTGCGCGCCGTTTGCGCGCCCCGCAAAGGGGCGGATCGTGGCTTTCCCGTAGGGTGGTCATGCACCGCCCGCGTGCGGATTACAATGCCGGTCAGACCGGCCATCGCTCACATCATGAAAAATGTTCCGCATACCGTGACCGACGCCGCCATCGCGACGATCCGCGACCGGATCGAGGCAGGCGTCTATCCGGTCGGCAGCCTGCTGCCGGCCCAGCGCCAGCTCTCCGAGGAGCTGGAGATCAGCCGCGCGTCGCTGCGCGAGGCGCTGTCGACGCTCGAGGCGCTCGGGATGCTGCGCATCCGCGCGGGCAAGGGCGTGTACGTCGAAAGCGCGCAGGCGTCGGCCGCGCATCCGTGGCAATTCGCCGAGCAGTCGTCGCCGCCCGATACGTACCAGATGCGCTATGCGCTCGAAGGCTTCGCCGCGCGGATGGCCGCGCACGTCGTCAGCGACGAAGACATCGCGTGGTTCGAGGACAATCTCGCCGACCTGCACGTCGCGCTGACCGAAAGCGCGCTCGACGAGGCATCGCGGCTCGACTTCGACTTCCACATGCGGATCATCCATCTGGCCGGCAACGCGGCGATCGAATCGATCCTGCGCAGCAGCGCGGACATCATGAAGGAAAGCCAGCGCATGCCGTTCTACCGGCGCGAGCTGCTGCTGTCGACGTGGCACGAGCACCGCGCGATCGTCGACGCGCTGATCGCGCGCGATGCGGCCGCCGCCGGCACCGCGATCGAAACGCACATCGCGAACGCGGCGCAGCGCGCGGGCGTCTTCTTCCCGACGCCCGGCGCGTAATCCTCCCGCGCCGCCGCCCGGCCGGTCCGGTCACCGTTCCGACGGATCGCGATACGCGAGCACACGCTCGATGAATGCGCGCGCCGCGACACTGCGGTACGCGCCCTTGCGCGTGAGCAGCGCGGCCGTGCGCGTCGGCAACGGCGGATCGATCTCCAGCGCGCACAGGTCGCCGCTCTCGCGCGCGACCGCGTCGGGCAGCACCGTCGCGAGCCGGCCGCGCCGCACGAGTTCCAGCACCGAAGTGACCGTATTCGTCTCGATCGCGACCAACGGCCGCGCGCCGTGCTCGACGAAATACCGGTCGATGCGCTCGCGCGTCGCGAACGCGCGGCTCAGCAGCACCAGCGGCTCGCCGCCGAGCTCGGCCGGCGTGAGCGCACGGCGCCGGCGCGCGAGACGGTGCGTGCGGCCCGTCACCAGCGCGAGCGGCTCGTCCCACAGCGGCAGCGCTTCGATGTCCGGCGCACGCGGCGGCATGAACGCGAAGCCGGCGTCGAGCCGGTCGTCGGCGAGCAACGCCTCGATGCGCTCCTGCGGCATCGCGTCGATCGTCAGCGCGACGTTCGGATGGTCGGCATGGAATGCGTCGATCAGCGAGCCGCTCAGGTAGGCCGCGAAAGTCGGCATCATCGCGAGCCGCAACGAGCCGCTGCCAAGCTCGGCGACGTCGTGCAGCGCGCGCTGCCCGATATCGAGCGCGTGCAGGGCGGCGCGCGCGTGGCGTGCATAGACCTCGCCGAATTCGGTGAGCTGCACCGTGCGGCCCGAGCGGTCGAACAACTGCACACCGAGCGTGTCCTCGAGCTGACGGATCTGCTGCGACAGCGTCGGCTGCGACACGTGCAGCGCGTCGGCCGCGCGCGTGAAGCTGCGCTGCTCGGCGACGGCAAGGAAATAGCGGATGTGGCGGAGAAGCATCGCGGCCAACGTATTGGTTTTGCCAATGGAGACCATAACGATCCAGTCTTGGACGCTATGAGTCGATGCCCGCATCATACGCACATCCGCTTCCGTGCGACGCCATTGCCGGCGCACCGGAGCGGCACGCCCGGGCCTGCCCTGCCTTCGCCCGCCGCACGACGATCCGCCGCCCGCCCGATCCGGGTCCGGCCGCGATCCGCCCGGCGCGCATCGGCTCACCGCCGATCCGTCGACGCCGGCCCCGATTTCCGTCACCCCGCGCAGCCGACGGCCCCGTGCCGCCGGTCGGCGCCGCCGTTTTTCGCGACCATGGAACCGCATCACGACAACCACCCTCCCCTCACCCGCGGCATGACGCTGCTGTTCGCGTGCGCATGCGGCATCGTCATCGGCAACATCTACTACGCGCAGCCGCTGCTCGCCGCGATCGCGCACAGCTTCGGGCGGGCGCCGACCGAACTCGGTTATCTCGTCACGCTGACGCAGCTCGGCTATGCGGCCAGCCTGCTGCTGATCGTCCCGCTCGGCGATGCGGTCAACCGCCATACGCTGATCGTGCGGCTGCTGATGCTCAACGTCGTCGCGCTGGTCGCCGTGACGTTCAGCACGAACTTCACGATGTTCGTCGTCGCGAACGTCGCGGTCGGCTTCGTCACCTGTTCGACGCAGCTGCTCGTGCCGTTCGCGGCGTCGCTCGCCGACGCGCGCTCGCGCGGCCGCGCGGTCGGCACCGTGATGAGCGGCCTCCTGCTCGGCATCCTGCTCGCGCGTGTCGCGGCCGGCGCGATCGCCGACGGGTTCGGCTGGCGCGCGGTGTACGGCATCGCCGCGGCGATGGTGCTCGCGCTGACCGTCGTGCTCGCCGTGAAGCTGCCGAAGGATCGCCGCGACGCGCGCGTCGACTATCCGGCGCTGATGACGTCGCTCGTCGCGCTGGTGCGCGCGCAGCCGCTGATCGCGCTGCGCTCGACCTACGGCGCGCTCGTGTTCGCGTGCTTCAGCCTGTTGTGGACCGGCCTCACGTTCCTGCTGAGCCAGCCGCCGTACAGCTACTCCGAAGGACAGATCGGCCTGTTCGGCATCGTCGGCGCGGTGGGCGCGCTCGCGGCGACGTCGGCCGGCCGGCTCGTCGATCGCGGCCACGGCAATGCGGCCACCGGCCTGTTCGCGGCGGCCGTGCTCTGCTCGTTCGCGCTGTTCGCGACCGGCGCGCATTCGCTCGCGGCGCTGATCGCCGGCATCCTGCTGCTCGACGTCGGCGTGCAGGGCATGCACATCTCGAACCAGAGCGTGATCTATGCGCTCGCCGGCCAGGCGCGCAGCCGCGTGACGACGATCTACCTGACGAGCTACTTCATCGGCGGCGCGCTCGGCTCGTTCGCGGCGAGCGTCGCGTACGGCCTCGACGGCTGGCGCGGCGTGTGTATCGCGGGTGCGGCGCTATCGGGCGTGCTGATCGCGCTGTGGCTCGCATCGCAGCGCGTCGGCTCGCGGCAAGTCACGCAGTGAGGCGGTAGACCGGCAATCCGGCGATCCGTTTGCGCCGCACGACGAAAAAGGCACGCGCCGCGCATCGCGGGCGTGCCTTTTTGCCGGGGGCGCCGCCGCCGTCGCGACGCGCTAGCGCCGCACCGTCACGCGGCCTCGTTCGCGAAATCGATCAGCACCTTCATCGCACGCTGACGGTCGCCCGCCAGTTCGAATGCGAGGTTCGCGTCGCGCATCGGGAACACGCGCGTGACGGCCGGCCGCAGGTCGACGCGCCCCGCGTTGATCAACTGCACCGCGAGCGCGAATTCCGCGTGGAACCGGAACGAGCCGCAGATCGACAGTTCCTTCGCGACCACCACGTTCTGCGGCAGGCTCACGTCGCCGCCCAGCCCGAGCTGCACGACGACGCCGCGCGGACGCATCACGTCCAGCCCGTCGCGCAGCGCGCGCGCATTGCCCGAACACTCGATCATCACGTCGAACGTGCCCTTGTCGGCGCCGTAGCGCTCGACCCAGCCGGCATCGGCCGCCACATTGATCGTGCGGTCCGCGCCGAGCGCGCTCGCCACTTCCAGCGGCGCCTCGACGACGTCGGTCGCGACGATCTCCGCGGCACCGTGCACGCGCGCCGCCGCGACCGCCAGCACGCCGATCGGCCCGCACCCCGACACGAGCACGCGCTTGCCGATCAGCGGGCCCGCGCGCGACACCGCATGCAGCCCGACCGCGAACGGCTCGGCGAGCGCCGCGAGCGACAGCGGCACGTGATCGGCGACCTTCACGCACTGCACCGCGTCGCACACGAGCGCGTTGCGGAACGCGCCCTGCACGTGCGGCATCCGCATCGCGCTGCCGTAGAAGCGCATGTCGAGACACTGGTTCGGCAGCCCTTCGAGACAGTAGCGGCACGCGCCGCACGGCCGGCTCGGATTGACCGCGACGCGATCGCCGACCTTCACCGACGTCACGTCCGGCGCCACTTCCGCGACCGTGCCGGCGACCTCGTGGCCGAGCACCATCGGCTGCTGCAGGCGGATCGCGCCGAAGCCGCCATGCCGGAAATAATGCAGGTCGGAGCCGCAGATGCCGCCCATCGCGACGTCGACGCGCACCTGGCCCGGGCCGATCTCGCCCGCGTCCTGCTCCTCGACCCGCAGGTCGTTCGGCCCGTGGATCACCACACACATGCAACGCAACCGCATGACGCGCTCCTGGTTAGACGGCACTGGTCAGCCCGCCGTCGACGAACAGCGTCTGGCCGTTTACGAAATCGGACGCGGCCGACGCGAGGAAGATCGCCGCGCCGCACAGCTCGTCGACCTGCCCCCAACGACCGGCCGGCGTGCGCTTGCACAGCCAGTCCGAAAACGCCGCGTCGTCGACCAGCGCGCGATTCAGTTCGGTTTCGAAATAGCCGGGCGCGAGGCCGTTCGCCTGGATGCCGTGGCGCGCCCAGTCGGCGCACATCCCTTTGGTCAGCATCCGCACCGCGCCCTTGGTCGCCGCATACGGCGCGATCGTCGGCCGCGCGAGTTCGCTCTGCACCGAGCAGATGTTGATGATCTTGCCGCGGCCGCGCGCGATCATGTGCCGCGCGACGGCCTGCGCGACGTTGAACACGCCGTCGAGATTCACGCGCATCAGTGCATGCCAGTCGTCCGGGTCGAAAGCGTCGAGCGGCGCGCGGCGCTGGATGCCCGCGTTGTTCACAAGGATGTCGATCGCGCCGACGCGCGCCTCGAAATCGTCGACCGCCGCACGTACCTGCGCGTGCTCGGCCACGTCGAACACCGCATGGTCGGCCGCGAAGCCTTCGTCGCGGAACTGGCGCGCGAGCGTCGCGGCCTTCTCTTCATTGCGATCGTTGATGACGATCGCCGCGCCCGCTTCCGCGAGCCCGCGGGCGAGCGTCAGCCCGATCCCGCGGCCGGAACCGGTAATCAGCGCGCGGCGGCCGTCGAGGCGGAATCGGTCAAGCGCATGGGTCATGGAGGTCTCCTCGTGCCAGTCGAGCCGGCTGCCTTGTCGCGGCCGGTCTCGCGTTCACGCTATCTTCGGCCGTCGGCCCGGCCCGCGCCAATGGTCTTTTTTGATCCGGTTATCATGAAAATTGATTACCGCTCTCTCTCGCCCGCCGCCACATGGAACTCAAGCAATTGCGCGCCTTCGTCACGCTCGCGGAAGAACTGCATTTCGGGCGCGCCGCGCAGCGCCTGTGCATCGTGCAGCCCGCGCTGAGCATGCAGATCAAGGCGCTCGAGGCGGAACTCGGCGCACGCCTGTTCGAGCGCGACCGGCACAAGGTCGAACTGAGCGACACCGGGCGCGTGTTCCTGCCGGAAGCGCGCGCGACGCTGCAGCAGGCCGCGCGCGCGGAGCAGTTGGCGCGGCTGTCGAGCCGCGGCGAAATCGGCACGCTGCGGATCGCGTTCGTATCGTCGGTGTTGCCCACGCTGCTGCCGGCCGTGCTGCGCACGATGCGCGAGCGCTATCCGCTGATCGTGCTCGAACTGAAGGACATGCCGACGCCCGACCAGATCGCCGCGCTGCGCGACCGGCGGATCGATTTCGGGATGATCCGGCTGCCGGCCGCGTATGCGGGCATCGACACGCGGGTGGTGCTCGAGGAAGGCTTCGTCGTCGCACTGCCGCTGGACCATCCGCTCGCCGCGTACGATACGATCGCGCCGGCCGCGTTGCGCGACCACCCCGCGTTCGTGCTCGCGCGCCGCTACGCGCCCGGCTTTCACGACGACATGCTGCTCGCGCTGAGCCGCGCGGGCACGACGCTCGAGATCGCGCAGGAATTCGGCGAATTCACGACGATGCTCGCGCTCGTCGCGGCGGGGATGGGGATCGGGCTGATTCCGGCGCAGGCGGCCAACGCGCTGCCGCCGAACGTGCTCGCGCGACCGCTCGACCTGGCCGGTCACCGCAGCGGCATCGGGC
Source organism: Burkholderia sp. E168m15 (assembly GCF_016586105.1). Lineage (NCBI taxonomy): Bacteria > Pseudomonadati > Pseudomonadota > Betaproteobacteria > Burkholderiales > Burkholderiaceae > Burkholderia > Burkholderia sp. E168m15. Next base: position 35,768 of record NZ_BCPO01000018.1, on the reverse strand, counting down.
TCGCGTGGACCGATCTCGACAGCCCGCTGAAGCGCGCGTTCGTCGATGCGGTCGAGCACGTGACGGCCGATTCTCAGCCATAAAAAAGAGCGTGCGCAAATTTCCGTAGATGTCGCACAACGAGGCACATCAATCGTCCAAGTAAGCACAAGTTTCGCCTACGCACGAAAACGGCTAGGGCGCATATGAACTTCCTTCGGTATCGGTACGGCAATCTCACTCGAAAAAACCATAGACCTAACATGGCAACCAACGAAAACATCAGAGAACGAAATTTTTATTCGGGTTCCAAATCCCAGTTACCGTATTTAGTTGAACAGTACAGTACGTTCCAACTTCCTCATCCCCCTAGCATCCCTGGCTTAATCAACGGCGTGCTGGTTGCAGTCGAAATCGAGAATCGCCTTCGACATCTGGCCATGTTAGTTGATACGGCAACCGATGCCTATCAAGCCAAGGACATATTTAAATACTTTTTCACGGTCGAAGCGGTGCTCCTGTCCATGCGGCGGGTAATCGACGATCTTGTCATGTCGCTTTACTGCAGATCTCGGTCGGAAGAAGTAGCAAAAACTCGGCGCATTGAGGTTGACGGATATGGGATGCTATTTCGTTCCGGCAGCCCGACCGCGTTTGGCGCTGAAATTATCCGTGAGTACATTCAACCGAACGAAGAAATCGCGGAGATCCTCATAGAGTTATCGAATTCGTATAAGCACAGCTATCTACTGCCCGAAGCACGCGCCTGGGGCGCCGATGGTCCGACAGTACTTGCTATCTATGCCCATCGAAACGACTATTCAAAGTCCATAACCATTCACAATCACAGCTTGGGGCAGCTGGTCATTGGTTTCAATTCACTCATTCAGCGAATCGTACAAAACTCGCGCAAGCATAATGTCTCGGAAAACGAAGGCAAGGAAGCTATCTAACGCCTAGCTTTTCAATCGATGCGGATGGTTACCGGCAGACCTACGCCCAACTCCCGTGCGCCGGTCACCTTGGCGTCAAATGTTCGTTCTTCTAGACGACCACCATCAATTTTTGACCGAACGCGGACAACCCACCCCTTGCTCTCCGAGAATTTACGCCGGGCAATAAAAAACCCGGCCGGGAAACCCCGGGCCGGGTTCGTTCGCCACGCCGGCCGCGTTGCCGCGGCCGCGCGACGTGCGGGATTACTTCGCGTTCGCGAATGCGATTGCCGTATCCAGCATGCGGTTCGAGAAACCCCACTCGTTGTCGTACCAGCTCGATACCTTCACGAGGCGGCCCGACACCTTGGTCAGCGTCGCGTCGAACGTCGACGAAGCCGGGTTGTGGTTGAAGTCGATCGACACCAGCGGTGCGTCGTTGTAGCCGAGGATGCCCTTCAGCGCGCCTTCCGATGCTTCCTTCATGATCGCGTTGACTTCCTCGACCGTCGTGTCGCGCTTCGCGATGAACGACAGGTCGACGATCGACACGTTGATCGTCGGGACGCGGATCGCGTAACCGTCGAGCTTGCCGTTCAGTTCCGGCAGCACGAGGCCGACGGCCGATGCGGCACCCGTCTTCGTCGGGATCTGGCTGTGCGTGGCCGAACGCGCGCGGCGCAGGTCTTCGTGATAGACGTCCGTCAGCACCTGGTCGTTCGTGTACGCGTGGATCGTCGTCATCAGGCCGGTTTCGAGGCCGATCTTGTCGTTCAGCGGCTTGACGAGCGGCGCGAGGCAGTTCGTCGTGCACGATGCGTTCGAGATGACCGTGTGCTCGGCCTTCAGCACGTCGTGGTTCACGCCGTAGACGATCGTCGCGTCGACGTCCTTGCCGCCCGGCGCCGAGATGATCACCTTCTTCGCGCCGCCCTTCAGGTGCGCGCCCGCCTTTTCCTTCGTCGTGAAGAAGCCCGTGCATTCCATCACGACGTCGACGCCCAGCTCGCCCCACGGCAGTTCGGCCGGGTTGCGGTTCGCCAGCACGCGGATCTTGTCGCCGTTCACGACGAGGTAGTCGCCGTCGACCGACACTTCGCCCGGGAACTTGCCGTGCGCGGTGTCGTACTGGGTCAGGTGCGCGTTGGTCTTCGCATCGCCCAGGTCGTTGATCGCGACGATCTCGAGATCGTGCTTCTTGCCGTTTTCATAGAACGCGCGCAGCGTGTTGCGGCCGATACGGCCGTAGCCGTTGATTGCGACGCGAATCGTCATGGTCTATCTCCTGATGGCTGAAAAAATTCGTTTCGTGCAGCTTCACGGTGCGACGCGCGCAACGGGTGGCGCGCGCCGCGTATGCTTTTATTTAGGCCAGCACGGCCTTGGCCGTCTCGACGACGTGCTCGACGGTGAAGCCGAAGTACTTGAACAGCACGCCGGCCGGCGCCGACTCGCCGAACGTGTCGATCCCGACGACGCCGCCTTCGAGGCCGACGTACTTGTGCCAGAAGCTCGTCACGCCCGCTTCGATCGCGACGCGGCGCACGCCGTGCGGCAGCACGCGTTCGCGGTATTCGGCGTCCTGGCGGTCGAACACGTTGGTCGACGGCATCGACACGACGCGCGCCGCGATGCCCTGCTGCGCGAGCGGCTCGACGGCCTTCATCGCGAGTTCGACTTCCGAGCCCGTCGCGATCAGGATGATCTTGCGTGCGACGATTTCCTCGTCCCAGTCCTTCAGCACGTAACCGCCCTTCTCGATGTTGGCGATCTGCGCATCGGTACGCGGGTTGAACGCGAGGTTCTGGCGGCTGAAGATCAGGCTCGACGGACGGTCGGCGGCGACCGCGTGGGTCCACGCGACGGCCGTCTCGACCGTGTCGGCCGGACGCCAGACGTCGTGGTTCGGGATCAGGCGCAGGCTCGACACGTGCTCGATCGACTGGTGCGTCGGGCCGTCTTCGCCGAGGCCGATCGAATCGTGCGTGAACACGAAGATCGACGGCACCTTCATCAGCGCGGCCACGCGCAGCGCGTTGCGGCTGTAGTCGGAGAACGTCAGGAACGTGCCGCCGAACGGCTTGTGGCCGCCGTGCAGCGCGAGGCCGTTGATCGCCGCGCTCATGCCGAATTCGCGCACGCCGTAGTTGATGTGGTTGCCGAGCAGCACGCCCGCGCCTTCCGGATTCGCGCGCACCGCCTTCGACGCCTTCCAGTTGGTCAGGTTCGAGCCGGTCAGGTCGGCCGAGCCGCCGAGCAGCTCCGGCAGCGCGGCGGCGAGGCCCTCGATCGCCTGCTGCGACGCCTTGCGGGTCGCGACCGTCTCGGCGCGCTCGTTCGCACCGGCGATGATCGCCGCAGCCTTCTCGGCCCAGTCGGCCGGCAGCTTGTTGGCCATCCGGCGCTCGAATTCGGCGGCTTCTGCCGGGAACTTCGCGCGATAGGCGGCGAACGTCGCGTCCCACTCCGACTCGGCGCGCTTGCCGGCTTCCTTCGCGTCCCAGGCCGCGTAGACTTCCTGCGGAATCACGAACGGCTCCCACTTCCAGCCGAGCGCTTCGCGCGTCTTCGCGATTTCTTCCGCGCCGAGCGCCGCGCCGTGCACGTCGTGGCCGCCGGCCTTGGTGGCCGCGCCCTTGCCGATCACCGTCTTGCAGCAGATCAGCGTCGGCTTGTCCGACAGCTTCGCCTTCGCGATGGCCGCGTCGACCGCGTCGACGTCGTGGCCGTTCACGTTCGGGATCACGTTCCAGCCGTACGCTTCGAAGCGCTTCGGCGTGTCGTCGTGGAACCAGTTGACGACGTCGCCGTCGATCGAGATGCCGTTGTCGTCGTACAGCGCGATCAGCTTGTTCAGCTTCAGCGTGCCCGCGAGCGAGCAGGCTTCGTGCGAGATGCCTTCCATCAGGCAGCCGTCGCCGAGGAACACGTACGTGTGGTGATCGACGATCTTCGCGCCGTCACGGTTGAATTCGTCGGCCATCAGCGCTTCGCCGAGCGCCATGCCGACCGCGTTCGCGAGACCCTGGCCGAGCGGGCCGGTGGTCGTCTCGACGCCCGGCGTGATCCCGTATTCCGGGTGGCCCGGCGTCTTCGAGTGCAGCTGGCGGAAATTCTTCAGCTCTTCGATCGGCAGGTCGTAGCCGGTCAGGTGCAGCAGCGAGTACAGCAGCATCGAGCCATGGCCGTTCGACAGCACGAAACGGTCGCGATCGGCCCAGTGCGGATTCGTCGGGTTGTGCTTCAGGTGGCGCGACCAGAGTGCGACGCCGATTTCGGCCATGCCCATCGGCATGCCGGGGTGGCCGGAGTTCGCTTGCTGGACGGCGTCCATCGCGAGCGCACGGATCGCGTTGGCCATCAGGGTGGTGGAGGCGGGAGACGAAGTCGTCATGTCGAGTCCGGAGAACGAGTCGAGGAAACGGGGGCACGGCGGCATCCGGAAGCTCGAGCGTCAATCGTTCCCGGCGCGCGGTGCGGCGCCTGACGGACGCGAAGCGGACGGAGCCAACGGACGGGGCTGCAAAGCTCGTCATTTTAACAGATGGGCTGACATTTCCCTTGTCGGCGCGTAGTGTTCCGGCACGGTTTTCCGCCAAACCGCCTGCCTCCTATAATTCAGGCGTCGGAACTGCCTGCCCCAGCGGCCCGCTCGTGAGCACCACCCTTCTCTTTCACCCGACGCCCGACGCCACCTACGGCTTCCCGAACGCGCGGCGGCTCGCGCACGTCGCGTCCCCGCACCAGCAGATCGAAGTCTGGGAAACCCCGCAGCTCGGCCGGCTGTTCACGCTGGACGGCCGGCCGATGACGTCGGTCGGCGACGAATTCGTCTATCACGAGTGCATGACGCACCCGGCCGCGCTCGCGCATCCGGCGCCGAGGAAGGCGCTCGTGCTCGGCGGCGGCGACGGCGGCGCGGCGCGCCAGCTGCTCAAGCACGCGTGCATCGAGCGGATCGTGATCGCCGAACTCGACGACGAGGTGGTCGGGATGGCGCGCCGCTATCTCGACGACGTGCACCAGGGCGCGCTCGACGACCCGCGCGTCGAGGTCGTGATCGGCGACGCCGCGCACTTCGTCGATTCGACGATCGAACATTTCGATCTCGTCGTGTTCGACCTCACGCCGCCCGATTCGCCGGCGGCCGGCCTCTATACGCGCGCGTTCTACGCGCGGCTCAAGCGAATCCTCACGCGCTGCGGCGCGATCTCGATGCATCTGGGCTCGCCGGTGTTCCATGCCGCGCGCATCGCCGCGCTGCTCGACGACCTGCGCGCGAGCTTCGCGGTCGTCGATCCGCTGTCCGCGCACGTGCCGCTGTACGGCTCGCAGTGGCTGATGGCGATCGCGAGCGACACGCTCGACGCGGCCGCGCTGTTCGCGCACGACGTCGACGCACGGCTCGCGGCCCGCCGCGTCGACGGCCTGCGCTACTACGATGCGCGGCTGCATGCGTCCCTCTTTGCCCTGCCGCGCGCGCTGCGCGATACACTGGGCGTTCGCCGCTGAACAGCCGGACGGTCGCAACGTTCCGTTGTTCCAGCATGAGACCGGCGCAGGCGCGAGAAGCGCCGACACCGTGCAACAGGAGATTTTCATGACCGATCCACGTCCGGCCAACGTGCCTTGGTTGACGCCCTACCTGGCCGTACGCAACGCGCGCGCGGCCATCGACTTCTTCCAGGCCGCATTCGGCTTCACGCTGCGCGACGTGCACGACGAGGACGGCGTGATCATGCACGTCGAGATGGCCTATCGCGGCCAGTTGATCGTGATGTTCGCGCCCGAAGGCGCGTTCGGCTCGCCCGCGCTCACGCCGAAGCGCGCGAACGCCACCGCGCCGCAATCGTTCTATCTGTATGTCGACGACGTCGACGCTACCTGGCAGCGCGCGCTCGACGCGGGCGCGAAATCGCTGAGTGCGCCGCAGGATCAGTTCTGGGGCGACCGGTTCGCGCAGATCGAGGATCTCGACGGTTACCGCTGGGCGCTCGGGTGCCGTCTCGACGCATGACCGCAACCGCCACACGCATGAACGAAACCACCACCACCGCGGCCGTGCCGCGCTTTTTCGTCGACGCCGCGCTGCGCGCCGACGCCACGCTCGCGTTGCCGGCCGACGTCGCGCGCCACGTGCAGGTGCTGCGCCTGCAGCCCGGCGACGTGCTCGCGCTGTTCGACGGCACGGGCGGCCAGTACCGCGCACGGCTCGTCGAAGTCGACAAGCGAAGCGCGCTCGTGCAGGTCGATACGTTCGAGCCCGCCGAGGCCGAGCCGCCCTATCGCGTGACGCTCGCGCAGGGGATCGCCGGCGGCGACAAGATGGACTGGGTGATCGAGAAAGCCGTCGAGCTCGGCGTCGCGGCGGTCGTGCCGCTGTCGACCGCGCGCGGCGTCGTGAAGCTGTCCGGCGAGCGGGCGGACAAGCGCGTCGCGCACTGGCGCGGCGTCGTGCGCGCGTCGTGCGAGCAGTGCGGACGCAACCGCGTGCCCGACGTCGCGCCGGTCGCCGGCTTCAACGCGTGGCTCGACGCGCTGCCGGCCGCGCCGGCCGACGGCGAGCTGCGGCTACTGCTGTCGCCGCGGGCGAGCAGCCCGTTCGCGTCGCTGCCCGACGCGCCGCCCGCGGCTACCGTCACGCTGCTGATCGGCCCCGAAGGCGGGCTGTCGCCCGACGAGGAACATGCGGCCCGCGCACGCGGGTTCACCGCGCTGTCGCTCGGGCCGCGCGTGCTGCGCACCGAAACCGCCGGCGCGGCCGTGCTCGCGGCGCTGGCGGCGCGCTGGGGCGGGTGGTAAAGCGCGTCGGCGCGCCGCGTTCAACGGCTCGACCCCGCACCTGCTTCGCGCGCCACGCCATGCAGCCGAGCGCGAATCGCAGACACAAAAAAGCCCGCTCGAAGCGGGCTTTTGACCGGTCGTTCGGCGAATCGGCCACGCGGGCCGATGCGCTTACGCGAACGAGTAGAACACCCGGAACGCGACCTTGCGCTCGGCCCAGAATTCGGCCGCCTCGCGGAACACGTCGAGCAGCGTTTCGCGCCCTTCCTTGTCGAATTTCTGCGCGATCGGCAGCCCTTCGAGGACGATCACGAAACCGGGCTGCGCGCCCGCCTTCGCGACGAGGTCGGTGAGGCAGTCGTACAGCGCGTCATAGTTCTTCCCGAAATGCTTCGGAAACAGGAACGAGGTCGCGATCGTTTCCATCACTTCCTGCTTCGACTGGGCGGCGCCGCAATACGCATACAGGAAATGCTGGCCGAGCCGACCGGCTTCGTCGGCGAGATCCTGCACGCGGAACGCGCGGATCGACTGCACGAGATTGGGTCGCACGGTCGTGAAAAGGCTCATAGGCTCCTCGTTCGATGAAAGCCCGGGCTCGGCTTCCTGTTGCTCCGGCGTGCCGCCGGCCTGCGCCGCCGCGTGCAGCTGAATCACACGCTGAAACAGATTGCCGTCGCCGGCCGCGAACAGTTCCGCCGCCGCCGTATCGTGCGCGTAGATGGAGTCGCTCATGCCATTCGTCCCGAAGTCATTCAACAATACGTTTAAAACTGTTGTAGTGGTCGCCCGTGTAATAACAGTTGTCGATCCGGCGCAACGGCCCGCCACAGACGATCCGGCGCGCGCCGCGATTGCGCGCACGCGGCGTCGGCACCGTGTACTCATGGTAGTAGCCGCGCTTCGCCTTCGGCAGGATTCGCTCGCGATTGCCGAATACGACGCCGTCTTTCTCGTACGGATAGGGGCCGCCGGCGCCGATCAGGCCCAGCGTGGTCACGGCCTCGCGCGGAAGACTGGCAGTCGGGATCGTATCGAGCCCGCTGGCAGCCACGTCGGCCGGAACGGCCTCCCGTGCGTAAGCGGCGGAAACCAGACTGCCCGTCGGCGTGCCGACGATACCCATCGCGAACATCGCGAAGACGGACGCGAGCGCGCCGTTGCGGAGCCACTTGCGTGCCATGAACCAGGGTTCCCGCTGTTAAATCAAGTAGTTGACGACCAACAAAGGCGTTAGCGTAGCGTTATTGGCCGCGCGAATCAATGTCCGTTTGGGAATCGAAAGCCTCGTGATGCACCGGATACCGTATTTCTTACCGAAATCACACTACATTTATCTTACATAAGATAAAATGCGTGCGGCACCTCTCGGTTGGCAAGAACTGCCTCCTTGCCTCGCTCGCTGCCTGGAGTGGAGAGATGCTGCTGTTGCTTTGCGGGAAGCGCGTGTGCGCCCTGCCCGGCGGCGTGCCCATTGCGGGCACGCCTCTTTTTGCTTTTGTTTACAATTTTCCCGCGCGCGCCGAGCCGTTCGACCGGCTGGCGCGTTCGTTTTGGCTCAGCGCGCGGCGTTCACGTCGGCCACCAGCAGCGCCGCCATGTTGACGATGCGACGAACGGTCGCCGATTCGGTCAGCACGTGCACCGGCTCCGCGGCGCCCAACAGGATCGGCCCGATCGCGATGTTGTTGCCGGCGGCCGTCTTCAGCAGGTTGTACGCGATGTTGGCGGCGTCGATGTTCGGCAGGATCAGCAGGTTCGCGTCGCCTTCCAGCGTCGATTCCGGCAGGATTTCCTTGCGCAGCGCCGCGTCGAGCGCGACGTCGCCGTGCATTTCGCCGTCGACCTTCAGTTCCGGCGCGGTTTCCTGCAGGATCGCGAGCGTATCGCGCATCTTCTTCGCCGAAGGTGCATTGCTCGTGCCGAAATTCGAGTGCGACAGCAGCGCGACCTTCGGCTCGATGCCGAACCGGCGCACTTCTTCCGCGGCCATGATCGTGATCTCGGCCAGCTCTTCCGGGGTCGGATCGACGTTCACGTGCGTATCCACGAGGAAAATCTGGCGGCCCGGCAGCACGAGGCCGTTCATCGCCGCGTACACGCTGCAGCCCGGACGCTTGCCGATCACCTGGTCGATGAAGTGCAGGTGGCGGTGCGTGGTGCTGATCGTGCCGCAGATCATCCCGTCCGCTTCGCCCTTCTTCACCAGCATCGAGCCGATCAGCGTCGTGCGGCGGCGCATTTCGACGCGCGCGAGCTGCTCGCTGATGCCCTTGCGCGCCATCATCTTGTGGTACGTCTGCCAGAAGTCGCGATAACGCTCGTCGTGCTCGGTGTTGACGACCGTGAAATCGGTGCCCGGCGTGAGGCGCAGGCCGTAGCGCTGGATACGGTGCTCGATCACCGACGGGCGGCCGATCAGGATCGGCTTCGCGAGTTTTTCGTCGACGATGATCTGAACGGCACGCAACACGCGCTCTTCTTCGCCTTCCGCGAACACGACGCGCTTCTTCTCTTCCGGCGCGGCGCGCGCGATCTGGAAGATCGGCTTCATCGTCGTGCCGCTGTGATACACGAATTGCTGCAGGTGGACGCGGTACGCTTCCATGTCCTCGATCGGGCGCGTCGCGACGCCGCCGTCCATCGCGGCCTGCGCGACGGCCGGCGCGATCTTCACGATCAGGCGCGGATCGAACGGCTTCGGAATCAGGTATTCGGGCCCGAACGACAGATCCTGGATGCCGTACGCGGTCGCGACGATGTCGCTCTGCTCGTGCTGCGCGAGCTCGGCGATCGCATTGACGGCCGCGATCTCCATTTCACGCGTGATCGTCGTCGCGCCGACGTCGAGCGCGCCGCGGAAGATGAACGGGAAGCACAGGACGTTGTTGACCTGGTTCGGGTAATCGGTGCGGCCGGTGGCGAGCACGGCGTCCGGGCGCACTTCGAGCGCGAGCTCCGGCAGGATTTCCGGCGTCGGATTCGCGAGCGCGAGGATCAGCGGGCGCTCGGCCATGCCCTTCACCATCTCCTGCTTCAGCACGCCGGCGGCCGACAGGCCGAGGAAGATGTCCGCGCCGTCGATCACTTCGGCCAGCGTGCGGGCGTCGGTTTCGCGCGCGAAACGCTCCTTGTCCGGGTCCATCAGCTCGGTGCGGCCCTTGTAGACCACGCCGGCCAGGTCGGTCACCGTGATGTTCTCGAGCGGCAGGCCGATGTCGACCAGCAGGTCGAGACACGCGAGCGCGGCCGCGCCGGCGCCCGACGCGACGAGCTTGACCTTCTTGATGTCCTTGTTGACGACCTTCAGGCCGTTCGTGACGGCCGCGGCCACGACGATCGCGGTGCCGTGCTGGTCGTCGTGGAACACCGGGATCTTCATCCGCTTGCGGGCTTCGCGCTCGACGATGAAGCAGTCCGGCGCCTTGATGTCTTCGAGGTTGATCCCCCCGAAGGTCGGCTCCAGCGCGGCAATCACGTCGACGAGCTTGTGCGGGTCCGATTCGTTCAGTTCGATGTCGAACACGTCGATGCCCGCGAACTTCTTGAACAGCACGGCCTTGCCTTCCATCACCGGCTTCGACGCGAGCGGGCCGATGTTGCCGAGACCGAGCACCGCCGTGCCGTTCGTCACGACGCCGACCAGGTTGCTGCGCGCGGTGAAGCGCGCGGCGTTCAGCGGGTTCTCGACGATCTCCTCGCACGCGTACGCCACACCCGGCGAATACGCGAGCGCGAGATCGCGCTGGTTGATCATCTGCTTGGTCGGGGCGATCGCGATTTTGCCGGGAGTCGGAAATTCGTGATAGTCGAGCGCGGCTTCGCGGAGCTTGGCTTTGGAGGAGGCTTGGGTGGACATGTGTCTCGAGACGGGCGGATTAGAATAACTGTTCGACGGCATTGTAGCGCCAATCATCGGCCGCCAGACCGGCGATTCGGGTGCAACAGTCGCGACAAAAATGAACTGGACGGTACAGGAGCGCCGTCGCCCGCCTCGTACAATGCCGTTCCTTCAACCGTTTCGGATCGCCCGCCGTGCCAGCCGCCCTCTCCGAGTTTTCGCTGATCGAACGCTTCTTCACGCGCCGCGCCGCGCTGGGCGCCCGCGCGTCGACGCTCGGCATCGGCGACGATTGCGCACTGATTGCACCCCGATCCGGGAAATTGCTGGCCATTTCGACGGACATGCTGGTGGAAGGCCGTCATTTCTTCCCCGATGTCGCGCCCGATGCGCTTGGCCACAAGACGCTCGCGGTCAACCTGTCAGACCTCGCGGCGATGGGCGCCGAGCCGCGCGCGTTCACGCTCGCGTGCGCGCTGCCGCGCGCCGACGCCGCATGGCTCGAGGCATTCAGCAACGGGCTGTTCGCGCTGGCCGAGCGATACGGCTGCGAACTGATCGGCGGCGACACGACGAGCGGGCCGCTGAACCTGTGCGTGACCGTGTTCGGCGAAGTCGCGCCCGACGCGGCGCTGCGGCGCGATGCCGCGCGCGACGGCGACGACGTATGGGTATCCGGCACGCTCGGCGATGCGCGCGCGGGCCTCGGCGTCGCCCGCGGCGAATGGACGGCCGGTGCGGATGAAGCTGCCGCGTTCCGGCGCGCGCTCGAGCGGCCCGAACCGCGCGTCGCGCTCGGCCTGGCGCTCGCGGGCGTCGCGCACGCGGCGCTCGACCTGTCGGACGGCTTGGCCGGTGACCTCCAGCACATCCTGACGCGCTCGAACGTGCGCGCCGAGATCGACGCCGACGCGGTGCCGCGCTCGGCGGCGCTCGCGACGCTGCCGGCCGACGTGCAGCGCCGCTGCACGCTGGCGGGCGGCGACGACTACGAACTGTGCTTCACCGCGCCGGCGGCGGCCCGCGCGGCGGTCGAAGCGGCCGGCGCCGCGGCCGGCGTGCGGGTCACGCGAATCGGTACAATACGCGCGTTGTCCGCGCCGTCGGCGCACCCCGCCATCGCGTGGCGCGACGCCGCCGGCGCGCCCCTCGCTCTCACGTTGCACGGCTTCGACCACTTCCATGCAGACTGATCCGACGCCCGCACACGCCGCGGCCGAGCCCGGCGCCGCGCCGCCCGCGCCGACCCGCGTGACGGCCCGCTTCATGCTGTCGCACCCCGCGCATCTCGTGTCGCTCGGCTTCGGCAGCGGGCTCGCGCCGATCATGCCCGGCACGTTCGGCTCGCTGTTCGGCTGGCTCACGTTCGTCGTGCTCAACCGCTACCTGACGGTGCCCGAATGGTGGGCGCTGATCGCCGTCGGCTTCGCGGCCGGCACGTGGGTGACCGGTTTCACCGCGAAGAAGGCCGGCGTGGCCGATCCGGGCGCCGTCGTCTGGGACGAGATCGTCGCGATCTGGCTCGTGATGCTGTTCGTCACGCCCGCGACCTTCGTCGGCCAGTTGTGGGCGTTCGTCGCGTTCCGCTTCTTCGACATGCTCAAGCCGCCGCCAATCCGCTACTTCGACCGCCGCCTGAAAGGCGGGCTCGGCATCATGGTCGACGATCTGGTCGCCGCGTTCATGACGCTGCTCGTGATCGCGCTGTGGCGCTCCGTCGTCGGCTGACCGATTTCCCGACTCCCGTTTCCCGACGCGCATGCCAACCGATTCCGTCGTCCACCAGCTTGCGATCCGCGCAGGCAACAAGCTGCGTGACGAGCATCTCACGCTCGCCACCGCCGAATCCTGCACCGGCGGGATGATCGCCACCGCGATCACCGACATTTCCGGCAGCAGCCAGTGGTTCGAGCGCGGCTTCGTCACGTACTCGAACCAGGCCAAGATCGAGATGATCGGCGTGCCGGCCGACCTGATCGACAAGCACGGCGCCGTCAGCGAGCCCGTCGCGCGCGCGATGGCCGAAGGCGCGCTGCGCAACAGCCGCGCGCAGGTCGCGCTGTCCGTCACCGGCATCGCGGGCCCGGGCGGCGGCAGCGAGAAGAAGCCGGTGGGCACCGTGTCGTTCGCGTGGAGCAACCGGCTGCATACCGATGTCGAGACGCGGGTGTTCAAGGGCGACCGCGAACAGATCCGCACGCAGGCAGCCGCGCATGCGCTGCGCGGGCTGCTGAAGCTGCTCGACGAGCGCGAAGGCTGATCGGGCCGGGCGCACGTGTCGCGCCCGCCCTCGCTTCCTTACTGGATCGCGTCGGGCTTCACGACGATCCAGTTCTTGTCCGCCGTCACCGGCAGGCCGAGCGCCTTCTGCTTCGCGGCCGATTCGTCCGACCACGCGCGGATCTGCGCCATCTGCTTGTCCTTCTTGTTGACCCACACGCGCACGCCGCCGCGCGCGACATCGGTCGCGTTCAGCAGCATGTAGCCGTCGGACGTCGGCGTGTCGCCCGCGACGAGCACCGGCTTCTTCCACTGGTCGATCCAGCCGACGATCGAACCGAGCTTGCCTTCGTACCACGTCATCGGGTTCATCAGGAACGGCGTGATCACGAGGTCGCGGTTCGCGGCCTCGTCGTACTTGCCGGCCTTGATCTGCAGCCGCGACGTGGTCAGCGCGCCGGTCGCCGGGTTGCGCAGCAGCGTCGTCACGCCGATCACGTTCTGCGGCTTCACGTTGTAGCCGTACTTCGGGTCGGCCAGCACGAGCCGCGCGAGCTCCTCGTGCGCGGCCGTCATCACGTAGACCTCGATACCGTTCTCGCGCAGCGCGTTGTACAGCTCCTGCATCCCGCGAAAGAAGCGCGGCGGGTTCACCGTACCGTCGACGACCTTGTCGCCCTGCCAGTAGCGGATCGGGATCGGCTTGCCGTCGGCGAGCATCGCGTCGATGTGGCGCTTCAGGTCGGCGAGCGACTGGCCGGCGAACGCCTGCGCGATCCACGGATAGCAGACCAGATCGTCGATCTCGCACAGCCGGTAGTAATAGCTCGTCAGCGATTCCTTGTAGTCGGCGGAATCCTTGAACGGGATCAGCTTCAGCGACGGGTCAAGCGAGTCGCGCGTCAGCACGCCGTGGTTCTCGAGGTACGGCAGCAGTGATTCCTCGAGGTCGTAGCGGTAGGTCGTGTTGTCGGCGTCGAACACCGCGTAGTCGCCGCGGTTCGCGTGCGCGGCGATCATCGCGTTCAGCGCCTTCGCGCTGTCGGCGGGCCAGTGCGACAGATCCGCCGCATGGGCGAACGTCATGCACAGCGACGCGGCGAATGCGCTCAGAAGACGGCGGGAAAGCTTGGGCATGGCGTCGCTCCTTTTCTTGACATTTTTGTGACGGATCGGTGACAAGCGGCAGCATCGCGCGAATAAATTGCGCCCATGCGATACGGAAGCGACGGAAAGTTGTTCGCGTGCGCCAGGGAGAATCGAGGAAAGCGAAGGGGGAATGCGAGAGGCGGCGCCGGCCCTCGGCGCGGGGCCGGCGCCAACCGCCCGGCGGGCCCGCCGGGCGGTGTCGTGCGATTCGATCAGCGATGCGCGTTGATCGTGTCGCGGGTCTTCTGCGCGGCGAGCGCCGCGGCTTCGGCGAAATCCTCGCCCTTGCTCGCGTACAGGATCGCGCGCGACGAGTTGATCATCATCCCGGTGCCGTCGGCCGTGCGGCCTGCGTTGACGGTCGCCTGCACGTCGCCGCCCTGCGCGCCGATGCCGGGGATCAAGAGCGGCATGTCGCCGACGATCCCGCGCACGATCTCGATTTCCTTCGGGAACGTCGCGCCGACCACGAGGCCGAGCTGGCCGTTCCGCGCGTTCCACTTGTTCGCCGCGAGGTCGGCGACGACCTGGTACAGCGGCCGGCCGTTGGTGTCGAGGAACTGCAGGTCCGAGCCGCCCGGGTTCGACGTGCGGCACAGCACGATCACGCCCTTGCCTTCATGCTCGAAGTACGGCTCGACCGAGTCGTAGCCCATGTACGGGTTCACCGTGACGGCGTCCGCGCGATAGCGCTCGAACGCTTCGCGCGCGTACTGCTCGGCCGTGCTGCCGATGTCGCCGCGCTTCGCGTCGAGGATCACCGGCAGGCCCGGATGCTGCAAATGGATGTGCGCGATCAGCCGCTCGAGCTGGTCTTCCGCGCGATGCGCGGCGAAGTACGCGATCTGCGGCTTGAACGCGCTCGCGTACGGCGCGGTCGCGTCGACGATCTGCCGGCAGAATTCGAAGATCGCGTCGGGCTGACCGTCGAACTGCACGGGAAAGCGCGACGGCTCGGGATCGAGGCCGACGCACAGCAGCGAATTCGTGCGCTGCCACGCGGCGCGCAGCGATTCAATGAAAGTAAGCGGGGAAGACATGGCGGGTACTCGCGGCAAACCGTTGGTAGACCGCGTATTTTACCCGCGTCGCCGGGCTCCCTCGCGGGTCGTGGCATTGCTGCGCGCATCGGCGCGCTCGACGGTGAACGCGAAGCGCCGCGTGAGCCGCTCGCCGGGCGCGAGCAGCGTCATCCCGTGCGCGGCCGCGCCGCCCGGCAAGTTCACCGCATTGATCGGATGATCGACCGGCTCGAAGCAGAAGAAATCCTCGCCCGGCGGCGTATAGAGCACGTACGCGTCGGCGTCGGCCGCGACGGTCAGTAACAGCCGGCGGCGCGGCCAACTCACCGTCGCGTGGCCGCCCCAGCCGGTGAACGCGTGATTGACGAGCGTGGCCGGCAGCGGATACGCGACGCCGAACTGCCAGGCCGGCGGCACGCTCACGTGCCGCACCGGCAGGAAATCGGCGCCCGACAGCCACAGGCCGCCCGCCGCCGCGGCCAGCTCGGTCACCGCATCACGCACGAGGAACGGATGCACGCCGAGCCCGAACGGCAGCCGCGTGCGTCCCGCGTTCTCGATCGTCAGCGCGATCGACAGCGTCGCGTCATCGAGTTCGAACGACTGGATCGCGCGGAACGCATACGGCGTGCCGCCGGCACGGTCGAGCGACAGTTGCAGCGACGTGTCGGTCGCATCGTCCACCTGCCACCGCGCGAGCCAGCCGTCGCCGTGGATCGGCAGTGGCTCGTCGCGGCGGTTGCGCGGCACCGCGACCTTGCGCCCGTCGCATTCGAAGCGCCCGTCGCCGATCCGGTTCGAGTACGGCAGCAGCGGATAGCACGCGAGCTCGTTCGGGTCCGTCGCCGTCTCCGGGTGCTCGCAACGGCGAAACACCGGCACCAGCGCGCCGTTCTCGCCGCGCCAGTCGAAGCGCGCGATGCCGCCGCCGAGGTGCGGCAGCACGTCGAGCCGCAGCGACGCGTTCGACAGCGTGACGGCCGCCGCATGCGCGGCGCCGACGCCCTGCGCGAACACGGCCGTCTGCGGGCCGGGGCTGACCGGCTGGGCGGCGGCGGCCAGGCGCGCGCGGCGCGACTGGCTGGTGGACGACGATGCGCGCGAGGACGTGGCGGTCATGGTGAGCTCCTTTCCTTCGTCGAAGAAACGATGCAGGTCGGTGCGAACGGTCAGGCCCAGCCGCCATCGACGATCACGTCCTGCGCGGTGATCATCCGGCTGTCGTCGGCCGCGAGAAACAGCGCCATCCGGGCGAGGTCGGCCGGCAGCAGTTCGGCGTCGAGGCACTGGCCGGCCTTGATCGCCGCGCGGCCCGCGTCGTCGAGCCACAGCCGGCGCTGCTTGTCGGTCATCACCCAGCCGGGCACCAGCGAATTCACGCGGATGCCGAACGGGCCGAGATCGCGCGCGAGGCCGCGCGTGAGGCCCTGCACGGCCGCCTTCGCCATCACGTAGACCGGATAGCCGCCGTTCTTCAGCATCCAGCTGATCGAGCCGAGATTGATGATCGCGCCGCCGCCCTGCCGCTTCATGTCGTCGATCACCGCCTGTGCGGCGAAGAACTGGTGACGCAGGTTCACCGCGATGCCCGCGTCGAACGACGCGGGCGTCACGTCGCCGATCGCGTGGCGCGCGTCGTTCGCCGCGTTGTTCACGAGTACCGCGATCGCGCCGATGCGCGCGCGGATCGCATCGATCGCATGGCGCAGCGCGTCGACGTCGGTCAGGTCGCACGACAGGAACAGCGGCGCATGGCGTACGTGCGCGAGGCGTTCCGCGAGCGCGGCGCCGGCCGCCGCATCGAGGTCGACGAACGCGACGCGCGCGCCCTGTTCGGCGAAGTGCTCGACGAACGACGCGCCGATGCCGGTCGCGCCGCCCGTGATCAGCACCGCGCGATCCTCGAGGCTCGGGTAGCGCGCGAAACGCGCGTCGCTCGCGGCGTGCGTAGCCTGCGAGTCAGGCGCGGAAGTATCGATGGTCATGCGGGTCGTCTCCGTGGAAACAGTCGGTCAGTCGCGTACGCCGCGGTTCTTCAGCTGGTCGAGCAGCACGGCCGCGAGCAGGATCGCGCCACGCACCAGGTACTGGTAGAACGCATCGATGTTCAACAGGTTCATCACGTTCTCGACAGTGCCCATGATCAGCACGCCGATCACGACGCCCGAGATCGTCGCGCGGCCGCCCATCAGCGACACGCCGCCGAGCACGCACGCGGAGATCACGTTCAGCTCGAAGCCCTGCGCGGCGTTCGGCTGGCCCGACGTGATGCGCGACGCGAGGATCACGCCCGCGAGCGCGGTGACCGCACCCTGGATCAGGAAGATGTACACGCGCGTGCGTTCGACGTTGATCCCCGCGAGCCGCGACGCTTCCGGATTGCCGCCGATCGCGAGCGTGTTGCGGCCGTACACGGTCTGGTTCAGCAGCACGCCGAAGCCGATGAAGCACAGCAGCGTGACCCAGATCGGCAGCGACACGCCGAACATCGACAGCCCGCCGAGCGCGATGAAGGTGTCCGACGACACGCCGACCGCCTGCCCCTTCGACACGATGAAGCCGAGCCCGCGCACGATCTCCATCGTCGCGAGCGTCGTGATCAGCGCGTTGATGCGCAGGTACGCGATCACCGCGCCATTCACGAAGCCGATCGCGGCGCCGGCCGCGACCGCCGCGACGATCGCGACGAACGTGTTGTCGGTCGCATTCAGCACCATCGCGCACAGCACGCCCGAGAACGCGACGGTCGAGCCGATCGACAGGTCGAAGTCGCGCGACGCCAGGCAGAACATCATCGTGCACGCGACCATGCCGATCTGCGAGATCGACAGCGCGAGGCCGAGCATGTTGTCGATCGAGAAGAAGTGATCGACGGTCAGCGACATCGTGATGAACATCACCGCGAAGATCGCGATCAGGCTGTATTCGGTCAGATGCTGCCACCACTTCTGGCGGTCGCTCTGCTGCGGAACCAGCGCGTCGGCCGACGGCTTCCCGGCGGCGCTGGCAAGGTTTTCGTTGACTTGCATGGTGTGTCTCCTGCTCCTGCATCGCGCGGCCCGCGCCGCGCGTGTTCGATTCGAATGTTCCGGGTGTATCCGGCCGCGTCAGGCCGCCTCGACCGCGCTCGTCTGCGGCAGCGCGAGGTTCAGCACCGCGTGCTCGTTCGCCTCGGCGCGCGGCAGCTCGCCGGCGATCCGGCCTTCGCGCATCACGACGATGCGGTCGGACACGCCGAGCACTTCCGGCAGTTCCGACGACACCATCACGATCGCGCAGCCGCGCTCCGCGAGCCGGTAGATCACGTCGTAGATCTCGTGCTTCGCGCCGACGTCGATCCCGCGCGTCGGCTCGTCGAGGATCACGACCTTCAGGTCGGGCTCCGCGAGCCAGCGCGACAGGATCGCCTTCTGCTGGTTGCCGCCCGACAGGAAGCGGATCTTCTGGCGCCGGTTCGGCGTCTTGATCTTCAGCCGCTGGATGAAACGGTCGGCCGTTTCGCTTTCGGTCTTGCCGTTGATGAACAACCCCGCGCGCAGCGAATGGCGGCGGCAGCTGATGTTGATGTTCTCGGCGACCGACGCGATCGCGATGATCCCTTCTTCCTTGCGGTCCTCGGGGCACAGCACGATGCCGTGGCGGATCGCGTCGCCGGTGCGCTTCACGTCGATGCGCTTGCCGTCGAGCGTCAGCGTGCCCGCGCGCCGGCGGTCCGCGCCGTACACGAGCCGCATCAGCTCGCTGCGGCCCGCGCCGACGAGCCCGAAGAAGCCGACGATCTCGCCCGCGCGCACCGAGAAGCTCGCCGGTTCGCGCAGCGCCGGGCCGTCGATGCCTTCGGCGGAGAACCGCACGTCGCCGAGCGCGCGCGGCGCGTAATGGTAGATGTCCGCGATCTCGCGCCCGACCATCTCGGCGACGAGCCGCTCGCGCGGCACGTCGGCCAGCGCTTCGTGCGACGCGATCTTGCGCCCGTCGCGAAAGATCGTGCACGCGTCGCACAGCCGATAGATCTCGTCCATCCGGTGCGAGATGTAGATCAGCGCGCGGCCCTGCGCGCGCAGATCGTCGACCAGCTTGAACAGCACTTCCGTCTCGCGATGCGACAGCGAGCTCGTCGGTTCGTCGAGCGCGATCACGCGCGCGTTGCGCATCAGCGCCTTGCAGATCTCGACCATCTGCCGCTGCGCGATCGACAGCCGCCCGAGCCGCGCGTCGGGATCGAGATCGACGCCCATCTCGGCGAGCCGCTCACGCACGTAACGCTTCGCCTCGCGCTTCTTGACCCAGCCGAACGCGTTCGGCAGGCGGCCGAGCAACAGGTTCTCCGCGACCGTCAGGTCGGGCACGTACTGCAATTCCTGGTGAATCACCGCGATGCCGGCCGCGATCGACGCGGCCGCATTCGCGAACTGCACGGGCCGGCCGTCGACCAGCACGCTGCCCGCATCGGGCTGGTATTCGCCGCCGAGAATCTTCAGCAGCGTCGACTTGCCCGCGCCGTTCTCGCCCATCAGGCCATGCACCTCGCCCGCATGCACGTCGAACGAAATGCCGTCGAGTGCGCGCACGCCGGGAAATACCTTGCCGATATTGTCAAAACGCAGTGCCGCTGACACGTCGTCTCCCCACTTCCAGATCGATCGACCGCCGGCCGCCGCATCGCCGCGGCAGCCGGCGGGCCGCTTACTTCGATGCGAGCCCCATCTCCTCGCGCACCTTCGCCACGTTGTCGCGCGTCGCGAGCATGCCCGTCGTCAGCGTCAGCGGCGGCGGCGCCTTGCCCTGCGTGATCCACGTGTACATCAGGTCCGAAGTTTCCTCGCCGTGGCGCTTCGGGCTGATGATCACGGTGCCGTAGAAGCCCGTCGGCTGCGGCTTCTTGAACTCGTTCAACGCCGAATCGGAACCGCCGATGCCGATACCGATCATGTTGTCGGCCTTGAAGCCGCGCCCTTCCGCCGCGCGCACCGCGCCGAGCACGGCCTCGTCGTTCAGGCCGTACGCGACCCAGTGCTTGAACTGCGGGTTCTTCGTGAGCGCGATGTTCGCCGCGTTGAACGCGTTCTCCGTATCGGTCTTCGCCTGCGGCGCGGCGATCACGTTCGCCTTCGGGAAGCCCGCGGCGACCAGCGCGTCGGTCGCGCCGCTCGTGCGGTCGTGCGCGGTCGGCAACTGCTCGTAGGTGATGTCGATCGCGCCGACGTCCTTCATGTCCCAGCCGCGCTTCTTGATCTCGGCCGCGATGCCGTCGCCGACCTGCTTGCCGATGTTGTACGCGGAAATCCCCATGTGCGGCACCGACTCGATCGGCTTGCCCGCGCCGTCGACGAGGCGGTCGTCGACCGTCATCATCTTCAGGTTGTGCGACTTCGCCTTCGCGACGATGCCCGGCCCGAGTTTCACGTCGGGCGTGCAGATGACGAAGCCCTGCGCCTTCTGCGCGGACAGGTTGTCGATCGCGCTCATCACCTTCTCGCCGGACGGCGCGCCGATCTTCACGAGCGTGAAGCCCTTCTGCTTCGCGGCGATCTCGGCGAATTTCCATTCGTCCTGGAACCACGGTTCTTCAGGCTGCTTCACCAGGAAGCCGATCTTGACCGGGTCGGCCGCGTGCGCGACCGGGCTGCCCATCACCACCGCCGCCGCGGCGGCCAGCGTTACGAACGTTCTGCGTTTCATCTCCAGTGTCTCCTTGTTTTCATCGAACAGGATGCAGCCGCTTGTTGGTTTCGACGCAGCGTGCGCGCGGCCGTCGCACATGCGGTCTTTCGAATCGTTACGTCAATCGTGTCAGTCGTGATACAGCGCCGCGCGCCCGCCATCGACGGTGATGCACGCGGCATTGATGAACGGCGCCTCGTCGGACGCCAGGAACACGGCCGTCATCGCGACCTCCTCCGGTTTCCCGATCCGCTTCATCGGCTGCAGCGCGAGCGTCTCCGCGCGCGCGGCGGCCGGATCGGGCTGCGCGTCCCACCAGTCGCGCGTCAGCTGCGTCTCGATGTAGCCCGGGGCGATCGCGTTCACGCGCACGTTGCGCGCCGCGTATTCGATGCCGAGCGCGCGCGTGAGACCGAGCACGCCGTGCTTCGCGACCGGGTACGGAAAGCAGCCCGGGATGATCCTGAATGCATGCGTCGACGCGATGTTCACGATGCTGCCGCGGCCGCGCTCGACCATGCCCTCCAGCGCCGCGCGACAGCCGTGCCATACGCCGTCGAGATCGACCGCGAAGCAGCGCCGCCAGTCGTCGTCGGTCATCGTCAGCGGATCGGCGAATACGTTGATGCCCGCGTTGTTCACGAGCACGTCGAGCGGGCCGAACGTCGCTTCCGTCCGCGCGAGCGCCTCGCGCACCGCCTGCTGCCGCGCAACATCCGCCTGCAGCGGCAGCACGCGCGCGCCGTCGCATTCGTGTGCGATCGCGGCAGCCGTCTGCTGCGCCTGCGGGAAGTCGAGATCGACGAGCGCGACGGCCGCGCCTTCGCGCACGAACGCACGCGCGATCGCGGCGCCGATGCCGCGGCCCGCGCCCGTCACCATCGCGACCTTGCCCGCGAGGCGGCCCATCATGCGGCTCCGCCGCGCGCGACGCGCAAGCCGGCCTGGAACGCGCGCGCATGCGCCGCGGTCGTGTCGGCCGACTGGCCGGGACGGTACAGCGCCGAGCCGAGCCCGAAGCCGTTCGCGCCGGCGTCGAGGAACGGCTGCATGTTGTCCGGCGAAATGCCGCCGACCGGGATCAACGGCACCGCGCGGTCGACCACCGCGCGCCACGCCTTCACGACCGTCACGCCGAGCTGCTCGGCCGGGAACATCTTCAGCACGTCGGCGCCGTTCGTCAGCGCCGCGAACGCTTCGGTCGGTGTCGCGACGCCCGGCGCGCTCGCCAGCCCGCGCTCACGGGCGCGGCGGATCACGGCCGCGTCGCTGTGCGGCATCACGATCAGCGCGCCGCCCGCGTCCTGCACGCGATCGACGTACTCGGCGCGCAGCACCGTGCCCGCGCCGACGATCGCATCGTCGGGCAACGCACGGCGCAGCGCCGCGATGCTGTCGAACGGATCGGGCGAGTTGAGCGGCACCTCGACGATCCGGAAGCCGGCTTCGTACAGCGCGCGGCCATGGTCGGCCGCTTCGGCGGGCGTGATGCCGCGCATGATCGCGATCAGCGGACACGCGTCGAACGCACGCATCAAGGCGGCGTGGGGCGTGTACGGTGCGGGCAATGTCAGGTCGGACGGCATCGAGAATTCCTCTGCAAGCAGTTCATTGATCGGCGCAGACGGGCTCGCCGTCCGCGCGCACGAGCCCGGCGCGCGACGCGATCCGCCACAGGCCCAACTCGGTCGCATGCGCGGCGACCCGCGCATGCGCATGGCCGAATACCCGGAGCGCATCGACGTAGCGCGAACACAAGCCGTCGTCGCCGATCAGCAGCAGCGGCTGGTCCGCGAGCGCGATGCCGCGCTCCGCGAGCATCGCGTCGAGCGCATTGAGCTCGTGACCGATCAGCAGGCCTGACAAGTAGTCGCCCTGCGCATCGGGCGCGAGCCGGTCGGTCAGCCCCAGTGTGCGCGTGCTGAAAATCGTCGCGAGCAGCCCTGTGTGCCGCGCGCCGCGTGCGACCGATACGCCGCGCACGAACGCGTCACGATCGGGCGACGCCCCCGTGCGCATCGTGCGGCCGAGGATCGTGTGATCGCGTAGCACCGCGAACAGCTCGCCCGTCATGAAGGTCTGGAAGCGCTCGATCAGTCCGTCCTTCACCCACGCCCATTTCGCATGCGTGCCCGGCAGGCCGATCAGTACCCCTGAACGATCGGCGCCAAGCGTGGGATCGCTCGCGAGCGCACCGACGATCTGCGTTTCTTCGCCGCGCATCACGTCGGGCAATTCGCCCGTCGCGATCACGCCCGGCACGATCGAGACCGTCGCGCCGCGCGCCGTCGTCACGGTGATGAGGCCCGCGACAAGCGCGTCGGCGCCGGCCGGCACCGCGACGTACGGCGCCTCGCGCCAGCCCTGCGCGCTGCCGACCATCCCGGCGGCGAGCACCGGCAGGCCGGGCGTACGGTCGAGCCAGTCGCCGCACGCTTCCTCGAACACCGCGTCGAACGCGCGCGCGCCGCCGCCCGGCACGTGCATCACGCCGGCCGGCCGGCTGCGCGTGTCGATCGGCACGCCGTGCGCGTCGTACAGATACGCGCGCAGCGACGTGGTGCCCCAGTCGAGCGCGATCAGCGACGGGGAGGCGGAACTGGCATCCGGAGCGGGCCGGGTCGAAGTCGTCATCGTTTGATCCTGCGGGTACCCTGCGGCGGGCTCCAGCCCAGTTCCGCGGAAATGGCTCGCGCTTCGCGCTGCACGAGCGGAATCAGTTCGTCCATGCGGTCGTGCGGCATGTACGGAATCGTGCTCGCGACCGACACCGCCGCGACGATCGCGCCCGACGCGTCGCGGATCGGCGCGGCCACGCAGCGGATCGACGCCTCGTTTTCCTCGAGATCGAACGTATAGCCGCCGGCCGCGTAGTGGGCCATGCGCTGCAGGAACGCGCTCGTCTCGGGCCGGTTGTCGGGCTTGAAGTTGACGCCGGCCAGCGCGCGCCGCGCGGCTTCGAACAGCGAGCGCCACAGGTCCGGATCGAGGTCGAGCATCATCGCCTTGCCGATGCCGGTCGACGCGAGCGGCATCCGGTGGCCGACGCGCGAGCGCATCTCGAGGCCGCGCGTACCGGGAATCTTGTCGATGTACAGCACGTCGTCGCCGTCGCGCACGCCGAGATGGATCGTGTCGAGCGTCGCTTCCGCGAGCGCTTCCAGATGCGGACGCGCCACCGCGGTGAGCGGCATCTGCTCGAGCGCGATCGTGCCGAGCTCGATCAGCTTCGGGCCGAGCAGGTAGCCGCCCTGCACCTGGCGCAGATAGCGCGCCTGCACGAGGCTGCTGACGAGCCGGTGCGTCGTGCTGCGCGTCGTGCCGAGCGCGGCGCCGATCGCGCGCATGTCGCGCGCGCCATTGGCGATCGCCTCGAGGATCGCGAGGCCGCGCAGCAATGTCTGCGTGCCGGCCTGCTGCGCGGCGAGGTCGAGCGGCGTGCTGGTCGCGCCGATGCTGTCGGTCAGCGACGTATCGGCCGGCATCGCGCGCCGGGCGTCGAGGGCAAGAGAGTCTGGCATCTTGGTCATGGGACGGGGCTTCTTCAACGGAATCGGTGAAGCCGCTCGCGCGGCGCCGGAACTGCGTCCGATGCGGCGGCGTGGCGGCGGTCGATGCACCGAGTAAAGCGCCCGGCGAACTTCATGGAAGGTGTCTCCGTGTGCGACGGGCGCCGCGCGATGCGTGGGTCCGAAGCTGTCGATGTGCTTCGGATTGTAGGAGCGCACGCACTCGTCTCCAATATTTGAATGCGTTGTCCAGATAATGAGAATACCGACGTGATTGGCTGCGGGTTCGACACGCCGGCCGCGCCATGCGCACGGGGGCGGAACCCGCCCTGTCGCAGGTTCCGCCCCCGTTTGCTCACCGCGTGCGGCGCTTACTGCTGGCTCGTGCTGCTGCGCGCCTGCATGTAACGCTGTACGTCGGCGAACGACACGCGGCCGTTGCCGCTCGCGTCGATCTGCCGGAAGTGGTTCGCGACATAGCCGAGGCCGGCCGCGCGCGCCTGCGACTCGGTGATCGACCCCGTGTTCTGCGTGTCGGCCGCGCTGAACTGCCGCGCGAGCTTGCGCACCACCTGCGCGTGCAGCGCGGCCCCGGTCGTCTGCGTGCCGGCGGTCGCGTGGCGCGCGGCCGGCGGCACGTACGGATCGCCGAGCTGTGCCTGGCGCGCACGCGCCGGCGCGGCGGCGGCGTCGCTCGCCTGCGCAAACGCGGAGAGGGATGCTGCGGCGCCGACGCATGCGAGCGCCGCGGCAACGACGATGAAACGATTCTTCATGTCAGGCTCCAGTCTGGAATGAGGTCGTCGACGGCCGGCGAGCGGCACCGCGAAGGGCGCCCGTCGCCGGCTGGGCGCGTCAGTGCGCGGCCGCGTTGTAGAAGGTCACGAGGTCGGCTTTCTCCTGCGGACGCGACGTATCGTCGAGATAGACCATGTGCCCGCCCTGATAGTCCTTGATCGTCAGGTTCGGCTGCGTGCCGAGCCGCGCGAGGTCGAGCTCGGTCTGGTAGAACGGCGTCGCGATGTCGTGATACCCGTTCAGCGACAGCACCTTCAGCTGCGGATTCAGCGTCAGCGCCGCGGCCAGATCGGGGATCGTGTCGGGCATCGCGAGGCCGTCGTGCGTCCAGTCCCACGTGTTGATCGCATTGCTGCTCACCGAGTAGGCCGACTGCGCGGTGTACTTCAGCTCGTTCGGCAGGTAGCTGCCGATCGTGTCGGTGAACGGTTTCGTGATGAACGAGCTGGACGGATCGCCGTCGGCCGCGAGCGGGCTCGACACGGGCACGTTCACGCGTGCGTCGTAGCGGCCGATCAGCGTGCCCGGCACCAGCGACAGCTGGAAGCTGTTGTCGAAGAAGGTCGGGACCACGTTGAAGTCCGCATTCCACAACGCCTGCTTCACGCCGGTCGAATTCGCCATCGTCGTGACGAGATTCGGCGGCGGCGGCGTGTGGCTCGCGAGGTACGCGTTCACGGCCGGCGCGTAGCTGCCGGCCGTCAGCAGGCGCATCTGGTCCGCATACTGCGGCAGGTTCGACGGGTTCGGGTTGTCGAGCTGGTAATACGCGCCGACCGTGCCGTACGACGGCACGAAGCCCGCGCAGCTCACCGGGCTCGCGCCGTTGTTCGAGTTGCCGACATAGTCGCTCGCCATGTCGCAGTTCGTGTTGTAGTTCAGGATCGACGACTGCAGCACGATGCCGTCGAGCTTCACGCCGGCCGTCTCGAGCAGGTTCGCGAGCACGTCGGTGCGCGGCGTGCCGTACGACTCGCCGAACAGGTATTTCGGCGAAGCGCTGCGCTGGTTCACGCTCAGGTAGCGCGTCACGAAATCGCGGAACGCGCCGGCGTCCTGATCGACGCCCCAGAACGTCTGGTTCGTGTTCGGCGCGACCGCTTCGGAGAAGCCGGTGCCGATCGCATCGACGAACACGAGGTCGGTCGTGTCGAGCAGGGTTTCCTGGTTGTCGACGAACGGGAACGTCGACGTGTTCGCGTTCGGGTCGCCGGTCTGGATCCGGCGCGGGCCGAACGAGCCGAGGTGCAGCCACACCGAGGCCGAACCGGGGCCACCGTTGTACAGGAACGTGACGGGCCGCTTCGCCGCGGGCTGGTTGTCGGCCGTGTAGGCGACGTAGAAGAACGAGGCTTCGGGCGCGCCCGTCTGCGGATTGCGGGCGACGAGGTGGCCGGCGGTGGCCGTGTACCGGATCGTCTTGCCGTTCAGCGTGATCTGATGGTGCGTGACGGCGGCCTTCTCGACCGCGGCGGATGCGTCGAGCGACGCGTTCGCACTCGACGAATAACTGTTCGGATCGTTGTACGCGCGGTCGACCTGACCGGCAGGATCGGCTGAATTCGCGGCGCTCGCTGCAGACGACGACGTCACGTCGTCATTGCAGGCCGTCAGAATCAGCGAAGAACACACCACTCCCAACAACAGCTTCGCTTTGCTCGCTGGCATCGTTGCGTTCCTTCTTCTCGGATGTTTTTTGTGTCGAGCAGCCGGATAAGCCACCCCCCGCCTCGATTGCGGCCGATGAGCCGAGGCGCTGGCCAATATACGCGAGCCGATCAGCTTTGAAAAATTTGGAAATATTTCGCACGCAAGCGGTGCAGCGCACACCTTTCAGGAATGCTTCGATTCGTGAAACGTTTGCATTTCACGTCGCTTTCAGCGACTTTCGCGTTTACCCGCAGCGGCTAAAAATGCACGGATTTCGTGCGATGCCGGTCAACAAAATCGCGCGGTCGCCGGTATTGCTCAGCAAAGCGAAATAGACGGATTCGTCTAACGGATGTGACCCGAAATGGTCGCGACACGCATGCGCTGCAGCGCACCAATCGTGCCTCGACGGCGGAATGGACAATGCAGCAGCGCTGCCGCTCACTCCGATTGCGGCAACTCGGCCGCGCCCATCCGGCGCGCGATGACCGCCGCGCGCTGGGCCTGGTAGGCCGAGCCGCGATGCGCATCGAACCAGCGCGGCTTCGGCAGCATCACCGCGAGACGCGCCGACTGCCACGCGCCGAGCCGGCTCGCGGGAATCTTGTAGTAATAGCGTGCGGCCGCTTCGGCGCCGTACACGCCGCGCCCCCATTCGACCGAATTCAGGTAGATCTCGAAAATGCGCTCCTTGTCGAGCACCGTTTCGAGCATCCACGTGATGATCAGCTCCTGCCCCTTGCGGATGTAGCTCTTCTCGCGCGACAGGAACAGGTTGCGGGCGAGCTGCTGCGTGATCGTCGAACCGCCCGCGACGATCCTGCCGCGCGCCTTGTTCTTCTCCCACGCCTGCAGGATTGCGTCGACGTCGTAGCCGTTGTTGGTCGCGAAGGTCGAATCCTCGGACGCGATCAGCGCGCGCTTCAGGTTGCGCGAGATCTGGTCGTACGGCACCCACTGGTGCCGGATCTGCGCGGGCGGCGTGTCGCGCGACAGCCACCACGCGTCGGTGCGCATGAACGCGGTCGAGCCCGGGTTCACGAACAACCACAGCGCGATCTGCGCGAGATAGAACAGCTGCGTCGCGAGCCATGCGCCCGCGAACACCGAGCCCGCGTAGACGGCCCAGCGAGCGAGGCTCACCGTCCGCGTGCGCTGCGTGCCGCTCACCGCCACCACGTGCCGCGCTCCGTTCAGCTCGCCGCGAGCGCCTGGCGCAGCGCGGCCAGCACCGGTGCGCCGTCCGGCCGCACGCCGCGCCAGATGAAGAACGACTCGGCCGCCTGCTCGACGAGCATCCCGAGACCGTCGGCCGTGCGCGCGCCGAGCGATGCCGCGTGCTGCATGAACACGGTCGGCTGCGCGCCGTACATCATGTCGTACGCGAGCGTGCCGGCGCCGAACGCGGCTGCGTCGCATTCCGGCAGCGCGGCATCGAGGCTGCCGGCCGTCGCATTGATCACCACGTCGTAGGGCTCCGCCCGCACGACGCCGGGGCCACCGCCCGCGAGCGTGCAGCCCGCATCGTGCGCGGCCTGCATGAACTGACCGACGAGCGCTTCGGCCTTGCTCGCAGTGCGGTTGACGATTGCGATCGACAGCGGTGCGCGGTCGAGCAGCGGCAGCACGACGCCGCGCGCGGCGCCGCCCGCGCCGAGCAGCAGGATGCGCGCGCCGGCGAGCGACACGCCGAGATTCGCTTCGATGTCGCGCACGAGGCCGACGCCGTCGGTGTTGTCGCCGTGGATGCGGCCGTCGGCGTCGATGCGCAGCGTGTTCACCGCGCCTGCGGCCGCCGCGCGCGGCGACAGCGTGTCGGCGAGCGCATGCGCGTCGAGCTTGAACGGCACCGTCACATTCGCGCCGCGGCCGCCTTCGGCGACGAACGCGCGCACGGCCGCCTCGAAACCATCGACCGGCGCGAGCCGGTGCGTGTACTCGATCGGCTCGCCGGTCTGCGCGGCGAACTGCGCGTGGATGAACGGCGACTTGCTGTGCGCCACCGGGTTACCGAACACGACATAGCGGTCGGCGCCGCTCGTCGACGCAACTGCGTTCATGATGCGCGCCCCGTTTCGCCGTCGTTGCCGCTCGCGGCTTCGCCGCCCTCCGCCGTCGCGTCGCCCGATTCGGCCAGCGCTTCGGCCTCGGCTTGCGCCGATGCGTCTTCCGCGTCGACCAGCGTGTCGTCGCCGCCTTCGGCGTCATCCTCTTCGTCGGCCTCGGCCGTATCGCCGCTCGTCACGGTCGGCGCGTCGAGCACGTTCAACAGGCGCACCGACGCCTCGATCGTCAGCTCGTCGAGCGACATCACGTCGAGCAGCACGCGCGTGCCGCGCGCATGCACGCCGAGGCCCGGCACGTGCAGCAGCAGCGGGATTTCCTCCAGGCGCACGAGATCGCCCTTCACGACGCTCGCGACGACCTGTTTCTTCTGCTCCTGCTTGAGCCAGCGCAGGCACCAGAAATATTCCATCCGGCGCTGGTAGTCGGCGTAGGCCGTGTACGTATCGTCGAAGCCCTGCACGACCGCGTAGAGATCGGCGTCCTTCGGCTTGAACGGCGCGGCGAGCTTCGCGGTGACGCCGTGCTGCACGCACGCGAGCAGTTGCCACTGGTTCACGAGGTCGACGTAGCGGCGCAGCGGCGACGTGCTCCACGCGTACTGCGCGACGCCGAGGCCTTCGTGCGGCGCGGCCGTCGTCTGCATCCGCGTGCGCTTCGGGCCCGGCGCGCCGAAGCCGCGCTGCGAGCGGTAGATGCCCGGCACCGTGTGGTCGTGCAGGAACGCGCCCCAGGTCGAGTTCGCGAGAATCGCGAGCTCCGACACGATCAGGTCGAGCGGCGAGCCGCGGCGGCGCGGCGTGATCGTCACGTGCTCGCCTTCGACGTAGAAGTTGTAATCGGTGTTGCGCTGCACCTCGCGCTTCAGCCCGTAGCCCGCGCGCGCGACCTGGCGCTTCTCGAACAGCGCCTGCGCGAGCGGCCACAGCACGGCGATGTCGTCCTTGTGCGGATAGTCGCCGGTGCCGGCCGCGAGCGTCTCTTCGGTGACCAGCTCGTCGAGCGTGTTGTGGCGCAGGTTGTTCTTCACGAACACGAGCTCGGCACGCGTCTCGTTCGCGACGATGTCCTGCGTCTCGCGGTTGACGATGATGTACAGCGACAGCGCCGGGCGGTAATCGCCCTCTTTCAGCGTGAACACGTCGACGACGTCGTCCGGCAGCATCGTGATCTTGTCGCCCGGCATGTAGACCGTCGACAGGCGCGCGCGCGCGATCGCGTCGACCGGATCGCCGCGCACGATGCCGAGCGCCGGCGCCGCGATGTGCACGCCGATCCGCACCCGGCCGTCGGACAGGTGCTCGACCGAGAACGCGTCGTCGATTTCGGTGGTCGTGACGTCGTCGATCGAGAACGCCTCGACGTTCGCGCGGGGCAGGTCGTCCGGCAGCGGGCCGACCGTGACGGGTGGAAAGCCCGTGCCATGCGGAAAGAATTCCGCGAGGAAGCGCGCTTCGTGCAGCGCGCGCGGCGACTCGATGCCGCCGCAGTCGAGCATCAGCCGCGCCGGCGACACGCCGCGCGCGCCGGCCGCCGCTTCCATCGCCTTGTATTCGATCGAATTCTTGTCCGGCCGCGTCAGCAGCCCGAGCACCTTGCCCGCGAACGCTTCCGGCAGCTTGCCGGCCTTCAGTTCCTCTTCATACTGCGCCTGCACCAGCGCCTGCTGGCGCTTGCGCTCGAGCGATGCGAGCGCCATCTTGAGCTGCTCTTCCGGCGCCCGCTGGTACTGGCCGCGCCCCTTGCGGCGGAAATAGACGGGCGAGCCGTGCAGCCGCAGCACCAGCGCCGCGCGCTCGACCGGGCCGTACGTCGCGCCGAAGTACTCGGCGGCCAGCGCCGTGTACGCGAACTCGTCGGCCGGCGCGCATTCCCACAGGAAGTCCAGATCGATCTGCTGCGCGGCCGTGTCGGCCTCCTGCATCAGTTCGCCCGCGGCCGGCTTGTCGAATTCGATCAGCACGTCTTTCGCGCGCACCTTCGCCCGCCGCCCGCCGGGCAACTCGACCTGAAATGCGTCGCCCTGGCGCGACAGCACGCTGCCCGCCTTGAAACTGCCCGATTCCTCGAAGAAAACGTTCACTCAGTACTCTCGTTCAGACTGCCGGGCGCCGCGTCAGCGGCGCCGCATGATGATGGGAATTCGATCGGCACGCGGCCGGTTTAAGACGTCTTTCCGTCGCAAAACGCGAGAACGTCGTCGACATAGTCGGCAAATTCGCTGATCCCGTGATCGCTGCCGTCGATCACGCGAGTTTTCGCGCGCGGGTAGTGGGCGAGCATCTCGCGGTAATCGAGCACTTCGTCGCCGGTCGCCGCGAACAGATAGTAGCGGTCGGCGCGCGTGATCGCCGGCACGCGCAGCGCGTCGAGTTCGTGCAGGTGACGGCGCTCGACGACAATCGTGCCGCCGCCGTGCCACAGCGACTGTTCGCCCAGATACTGTTCGAGATCGCGCTGCGGCACGATGGCCGGATTCAGCAGCACGGCCTTCCAGCCATGCTTTTCGGCGAGCCACGTCGCGTAATAACCGCCGAGCGAGCTGCCGATCACGGTGACGTCGCGTGCGCCCGCGACCTCGGCTTCCGCGACGGCGATCGCCTCGAGCGGCGATACCGACAGCGACGGGCACCGCCACTCGCCGGTGCGGCCGAGTTCGGCCATGCGCGCGGCGAGCAGTCGCGACTTCTGCGATTCCGGCGACGACCGGAAGCCGTGCAGATACAGGATCACGGGCGGCTCCCGAGCGCATCGAGCAGCTTCTGGTGCACGCCGCCGAAGCCGCCGTTGCTCATCACGAGCACGTGATCGCCCGGACGCGCGGCCTCGACCACCGCCTTCACCAGCAGATGCAGATCGTCGAAGGCGCGTGCGCGGTCGCCGAGCGGCGCGAGCGCTTCGGCGAGATTCCAGCCGAGCGCATCGCGCCCGGTCGGCGCGCCGTAGCCGAACACGAGATCGGCGTCGGCGAGGCTCGCCGGCAACTGCGACTTCATCACGCCGAGCTTCATCGTGTTCGAGCGCGGCTCGAGCACGGCGAGGATGCGGGCATTCTGGCGGCCGATGCGCGCACGAAGGCCGGCGATCGTGGTGTCGATCGCGGTCGGATGGTGCGCGAAGTCGTCATAGACGGTCACGCCGTCCACGCTGCCGCGCACTTCCATGCGGCGCTTCACGTTGCGGAACGAGGCGAGCGATTCGGCCGCCTGCGCCGGCGGCACGCCGACGTGGCGCGCGGCGGCGATCGCCGCGAGCGCGTTCATCCGGTTGTGGTCGCCCTGCACCTGCCATGCGACTTCGCCGACGCGCCCGGCGTGCGAATACACCGCGAAGCGTTCGTCGACCGGCACGCCGTCCTCGGCAGGCAGCGCCTGCCAGCCGCCGTCGACGCCGAAGCGTTCGACCTCGCTCCAGCAGCCGCGCGCCAGCACGCGCTCGAGCGCGTCCGAGCGGCCGTTCGTGACGATCCGCCCGACGCCGGGCACGGTGCGCACCAGATGATGGAATTGCGTTTCGATCGCGGCAAGATCGGGGAAGATGTCGGCGTGATCGAATTCGAGGTTGTTCAGGACTGCGGTGCGCGGCCGGTAGTGCACGAACTTCGAGCGCTTGTCGAAGAATGCCGTGTCGTACTCGTCGGCCTCGATCACGAAGAAGCTCGAATCGGTGAGCCGCGCGGACACGCCGAAGTTCAGCGGCACGCCACCGATCAGGAAGCCCGGATTGAGACCTGCGTCTTCCAGCAGCCACGCGAGCATCGACGACGTGGTCGTCTTGCCGTGCGTGCCCGCGACCGCGAGCACCCATTTGCCGGCCAGCACGTGCTCGCCGAGCCACTGCGGGCCCGACACGTAAGGCAGGCCGCGATCGAGAATCGCCTCCATCAGCGGATTGCCGCGCGTCACGACGTTGCCGATCACGAACAGGTCCGGCTTCAGGTCGACCTGCTCGGCGCCGTAGCCCTCGATCAGCGTGATGCCCTGCGCCTCGAGCTGCGTGCTCATCGGCGGATAGACGCCCGCGTCGCAACCCGTCACCGTGTGGCCCGCCTCGCGTGCGAGTACGGCGAGACCGCCCATGAAGGTGCCGCAGATGCCAAGAATGTGGATGTGCATAGAGGAATGCTTTCGCGCCGCCGGGCGCCGTCGATTCGGAAAGGATGCGTGTGTGTCGCGCCGGACGGGCCGTGCGGCCGGCGCCCGGCCCACGACTTTGCCGCGACACAAAGAACACTATTGTAACTGACGGCCTGCGATGCCCGGCGGCCCGAACGATGCGCGCGAACGGCGTCGGCACCCTCGGGCGGCGGGCCGCCGCACCCGTGCTCGGGCGCCGCGACGATCGAGTATGATTGCCGGATCATGTCTCGCAAACCTCTTGTCGACCCGCGGCGCGTCCGCGAGGAAATCGCCCAGTCCGCCGCCCGCCTGATCGCGGAGGACGGCCTGGACTACGCCGGCGCGAAACGCAAGGCCGCGCGCCAGTTGCTGGGCGATTCGCGCGTTGCCGGCGAATGGCTGCCGGATAACGACCAGATCGAGGAAGAACTGCGCGAGTATCTGTCGCTGTTCCAGAGCGACACGCAGCCGGACGAACTGCGCCGCCTGCGCGAGATCGCGCTCGACTGGATGCGCCGGCTCGCCGAGTTCCATCCTTATGTGACGGGCGCCGTGCTGAACGGCACCGCGAACGCGCATTCGGATATCCATTTGCAGGCATTCACCGACAACCCGAAGGACGTCGCGATCTACCTGCTGAACCAGAACGTCCAGTACGACGTATCCGAGACGCGGCATTTCGCGGGCCGCGGCGACGTCGAGACACTCAGTTTCCTGTGGCGCCCGCGGCGCGACGTGGACGCGATCGGCATCCATCTCGCGCTGTATGCGAGCGACGACCTGCGCGGCGCGGTAAAGGCCGACGCGCGCGGCCGCATCGCCCGCGCGGACGCCGCCGCGCTGCGCGCGCTCGTCGAGGCAGACCAGGCCCCTTCCGAACCGGAATGATTCAACGTTGACGTCCTCCTCCGCCCAAAAGGCAGAGGATTCCCACACCTGGCGATGCACGTCCGCATCGGAGAATGTTCAGCGCAGCGTTGGTATCTCGATCATGCTCGACACCACAGTCACTGCAGACCCACTCCCTTATTCTCAGTCCCGCGATACCTTTCGGCCGCGTCGTGCTGTCTTTCGACCCGCACGCCGAGCAGAACTGGGTCGAACCGCTTTCGTCGACTTCCTCGAACAGGGCCCCGTGCGCGATCGCTTTGTAGCGGAGCTTGTTTCGGAAGGACGACCAGGATGCGTCGTAGACGCTCTTCGCCATCCTGGTTCTGGCGAGTTTGACGGCAGATACGTTGCCAACCGCGATGTAATCGAAACGCCGCACCAGATCGAGCGCGAGCTTATGCTGGAAATCGACACGGGCATTTGCCATCTTGGCGTGCAACTTCGCGCTATGCCGCTTGTGCTTGTGCGCACGCTGCGCCTTCGCCAGCTTTTCCGCCGCTCGTCGACCGAACGGGTCATTGGGCAGCTTCTCGCCGGTCGAAAGTGTGGCGAAGGTGATCCTAACCCGTGGAAGAAGCTGCCTGTCAACCCCACTCCTTTCCTTCCCGCCATCAATGGCGGGGTTTCTCGGAGCAAATTCTGATGATGAAACGCATGTTGGCGCTCGCAGTGGTCGCGGCCGCCGCCGTCGCCGGCGGGATTGCCGCCGGCCACTGGTTCCGCGGCACGGCCGACGACGGCGTCGCCGTCGCGGCGCCGACCGCCCACGGCAACCCGGTCGACCAGCTGTGGGCGTCATCGCTCACCGGCGTCGACGGCAAGCCGGCCACGCTGGCCGCCTTCAAGGGCCAGAAAGTCGTCGTCAACTTCTGGGCGTCGTGGTGCGGCCCGTGCGTCGAGGAGATGCCCGAGCTCGTCGCGCTGTCGCACCAGTACAAGCAGAAAGGCATCCGTTTCGTCGGGATCGGCGTCGATTCCGAGCAGAACGTGAAGAACTTCCTGCAGAAGGTGAGGGTCGACTATCCGGTCTTCATCAGCGGCTATGCAGGCGCCGATCTGGCCCGTAACTTCGGAAATACCGCCGGCGCGCTGCCGTTTACCGTCGTCATCGACGAAACCGGCAAGATTCGCGAGACAAAATTAGGACAAATCCAACCGGCCGAGCTGAAAAAGACGCTCGACGCGCTGTAATCTGTCCGAACGGCAGTCCGCGCGTTGGCGGCGATTTGCAGGTCGATCGCCGCAATTTCGCGTGAATTCGCCGATACTTTGCGCCTGCGCCGGTAATTCTTGCAGGTCCGCCGCGCCTGGCCGTTCGGCAAAACTAGACAAATTTCTCTAAATAGCGCTAAAGTTCGCGCAATTCCGCAGAAATAGAAGCGACCATGACACGATTGCTGGTGCTGCACGGCCCCAACCTGAACCTTCTCGGCACCCGGGAACCGGAGGTGTACGGCCGCGTCACGCTCGCGCAGATCGATCAGGCGCTTGCCGCGCGCGCCCGGGAAGCCGGCGCCGACCTGTCGTCGTTCCAGAGCAACCATGAAGGCGCGCTGGTCGACCGCATCCAGGCCGCGCGGGAGGAACAGACCGATTTCATCCTGATCAATCCGGCAGCGTATACGCATACGAGCGTTGCGATCCGGGACGCGATCGCCGGCGTTGGCATCCCGTTCGTCGAGGTTCACCTGTCGAACGTGCATCGCCGCGAAGCGTTCAGGCACCACTCCTACTTTTCCGACCAGGCCGAAGGCGTGATCTGCGGGCTCGGCTGGAAAGGTTATCTGTACGCGCTCGAGTACGCGCTGGACAAGCTGCAAGGCGCGTCGCGCGGCTGATTTCGCGATCTAGATTCAGCGCCGGCCCCTAACCGGCGCTTTCACGTATTGAAAGGGGAATTCCCGATGGATCTTCGTAAGCTGAAAACTCTGATCGACCTCGTTTCCGAATCCGGCATCTCCGAGCTGGAAGTGACGGAAGGCGAAGGCAAGGTGCGCATCGTCAAGAACGCGCCGCCGGTCTACGTGCAGCCGACGGCTGGGTATGCCCCGCAAGTCAGCGCGCCGGCGCCGTCGGCCGCGCTGCCGACCGACGGTGCCGCGGCACCGGCCGCCGGCGCCGCAGCCGCGCCGGCCGCTCCGCAG
>NZ_BCPO01000017.1:0-67526 GCF_016586105.1 Burkholderia sp. E168m15 | reverse complement strand
TCTACCGCGCGCCGTCGCCGGGCGCCGATCCGTTCGTGCAGGCCGGCGACACGGTCAAGGAAGGCCAGACGATCTGCATCATCGAAGCGATGAAGCTGCTCAACGAGATCGAGTCGGACAAGGCCGGCGTGATCAAGGAAATCCTCGTCGAGAACGGCCAGGCCGTCGAATACGGCCAGCCGCTTTTCGTGATCGGCTAAGCCCGCCGCGCGGCCCTGCCGGCCGCGCGCCGCCGAGATGCTCGCCAGGCGCCGTTCGCGCGCCCCTCGAAGAGACGAATACTCGCTATGTTTGAAAAAATCCTCATTGCCAACCGCGGTGAAATCGCGCTGCGCATCCAGCGCGCGTGCCGCGAACTCGGCGTCAAGACGGTGGTCGTCTACTCGGAAGCCGACAAGGAAGCCAAGTACGTGCGCCTCGCGGACGAGGCCGTCTGTATCGGCCCGGCCCCGTCGAACCTGAGCTACCTGAACATGCCGGCGCTGATCAGCGCCGCGGAAGTCACCGATGCCGAGGCGATCCACCCCGGCTACGGCTTCCTGTCCGAGAACGCCGATTTCGCGGAGCGCGTCGAGCAATCGGGCTTCACGTTCATCGGCCCGCGCCCGGAAACGATCCGCATGATGGGTGACAAGGTCACCGCGAAGCAGACGATGATCAAGACCGGCGTGCCGTGCGTGCCGGGCTCGGAAGGCGCGTTGCCGGACGATCCGAAGGAGATCGTCAAGATTGCGCGCACGATCGGCTATCCGGTCATCATCAAGGCGGCAGGCGGCGGCGGCGGGCGCGGGATGCGCGTCGTGCACACCGAGGCCGCGCTCGTCAACGCGGTCAACATGACCCGCGAGGAAGCCGGCCGTGCGTTCGGCAACCCGCAGGTGTACATGGAGAAGTTCCTCGAGAACCCGCGCCACATCGAAATCCAGGTGCTGTCGGACGCGTACAAGAACGCGATCTGGCTCGGCGAGCGCGACTGCTCGATGCAGCGCCGTCACCAGAAGGTGATCGAGGAAGCGCCGGCGCCCGGCATTCCGCGTCGCCTGATCGACCGCATCGGCGACCGCTGCGCGGACGCATGCAAGAAGATGGGCTACCTCGGCGCGGGCACGTTCGAATTCCTGTACGAGAACGGCGAGTTCTACTTCATCGAGATGAACACGCGCGTGCAGGTCGAGCACCCGGTATCCGAACTGATCACGGGCGTCGACATCGTGCAGGAACAGATCCGCATCGCGGCCGGCGAAAAGCTCACGCTGCGCCAGCGCGACATCCAGTTCCGCGGACATGCGATCGAATGCCGGATCAACGCCGAAGATCCGTTCAAGTTCACGCCGTCGCCGGGCCGGATCACGTCGTGGCATACGCCGGGCGGCCCCGGCGTGCGCGTCGATTCGCACGCCTACAATGGCTATTTCGTGCCGCCGAACTATGATTCGATGATCGGCAAGCTGATCACCTACGGCGCGACGCGCGAGCAGGCGATCAGCCGGATGCGCATCGCGCTGTCGGAAATGGTCGTCGAAGGCATCCAGACCAACATCCCGCTGCACCGCGAGCTGATGATCGACGCGAAATTCGTCGAAGGCGGCACCAGCATCCACTACCTCGAAAACCGGCTCGCGCAGAAGCAGCAGGTCGCACCGGAAGAAGCGTAAGCATGAGTTATCGCGAACTCGTCGTCGAACTGGCCCGCGAGCATGCGGAGGCCCTGTCCGACGCACTGCTCGATCTCGGCGCGCTGTCGGTGTCCGTCGAGGATGCCGACGCCGACACGCCCGACGAACAGCCGCTCTTCGGCGAGCCGGGCCTCGTGCCCGATCGCACCGCGTGGCAGCACTCGCGCGTGGTCGCGCTGCTGTCGGCCGACCATGAGCCGGCCGTGCTGCTCGCGGCGGCCGCGAACGAGATCGGCCTCGCGGAGACGCCGAAGTTCGTCGTGCGTGAAGTCGAGGAGCAGGACTGGGTGCGGCTCACGCAGTCGCAGTTCGAACCGATTCCGATCGGCGAGCGGATCTGGGTCGTGCCGTCGTGGCACGATGCGCCCGA
The DNA here is from genome assembly GCF_016586105.1 of Burkholderia sp. E168m15. Classification (NCBI taxonomy): domain Bacteria; kingdom Pseudomonadati; phylum Pseudomonadota; class Betaproteobacteria; order Burkholderiales; family Burkholderiaceae; genus Burkholderia; species Burkholderia sp. E168m15. The sequence goes on along the minus strand of NZ_BCPO01000017.1, from coordinate 65,480 downwards.
TCCCGATGCGCTCGTCCTCGAACTCGACCCCGGCCTCGCGTTCGGTACCGGCAGCCACCCCACGACCCGTCTGTGCATGGAGTGGCTCGAGCAGTCGGTGAAGCCCGGCCAGTCGGTGCTCGACTACGGCTGCGGCTCGGGCATTCTCGCGATCCTCGCGAAGAAATGCGGGGCGAACCCCGTGATCGGCATCGACATCGATCCTCAGGCGGTCGAATCGGCGCGCCAGAACAGCGAACGCAATCGGGCGGAAGTCACGTACGGGCTGCCCGATGCGTGCCCGGAAGGCGAATTCGACATCGTCGTCGCGAACATCCTGTCGAACCCGCTGAAGCTGATGGCATCGATGCTCGCGTCGAAGGTCAAGTCGGGCGGGCGCATCGCGCTGTCGGGCGTGCTCGCTCGTCAGGCGGACGAAGTGGCGGCCGTTTATGCACGCTACGTCGACATCTCGGTCTGGCGCGAACACGAAGGTTGGGTATGCCTTGCCGGAACCCGCCGCGAAAGCCATTAGAATAGCGCTGTCCTTCACTCTGGCCAGCAGGCCGCCCGGCTCGACATGCTTCTTGCGACGCGCTGCCCTCATTGCGAAACCGTCTTCCGGCTGCAGCAGGAACAGCTCTCGCTGCATCAGGGGCTCGTGCGCTGCGGGCACTGCCACGAAGTCTTCAACGCCGCCGAATCGCTCGTTCCCGAGTACGCGCAGCAGCCCGAACCGGCGCTGACCGAACCGGCTGCCGCGCCGGATAGCAGCGACACGCACCAGCAGGCCGCGCCGGCCCGGTTGTTCGCCACCGACACGCCGGCCGAATTGCCGACCGGCACCGATTACAAGCCGGAAGGCTGGGACATGTGGGCGCCGTGGCTCGACGCCGGCGTCGATCCGTCGCTGCAGCACAGCGTCGAGACCGTGCGCACCGAGCCGCTGATACCGCTCGCGCTCCCGTCCACGGAAGCCGGCGTCGTTCATCTGTCGGGTACGCCCGCGCCATTCGCGTCCTCTCCAGCCGAACTCGATTCGTCGACTGCCGTCGAGCAACCGACGGAACCGCATTCGCCGCAGGCGCAACACGCACCGCACGAAGCCGAAGAAACCGCACCCTCGCCCTCGCCCGCGCCGCTCGAGCGCGACCCGCGCGAGCCTCGCTTCGTCGCCCACCTTCCGTCGGAAACCGAAACCGCCACCGAGCCGGCCGAACCCGTCGTCCCCGCGCACTTCGCCGCGCCGGACGACGAACGCGCGCCGCGCGAACCGCGTTTTGCGTTCACGCCTGCGCCGGCCGTCACCGAAGCCGAAACCGCATCGGAACCCGGCACCTTCGCCCGACACGACGAAGCTCGGGCCGCAGCGGCAGCCGATGAACCGGCCGCCCAGCCTGTCGTCCAACCGGCCGTCCCATTCCCCGCCGCACTGTCCGACGACGATCGTCCGCACTTCGCCGTCACGCGCGAGACGCGCGCGCCGCAGCGACGCGGGATGCTCGGCGGCTTTTTCGGCGGTCTCGTCGCGGCCGCGCTGGTCGGATTGCTCGCCGCGCAACTGGCGTGGTGGCAACGCGAAACGCTGATGATCTACTGGCCCGTCACGCAAGGCTGGTTCCGGCAGGCCTGCGCGCCGCTCGGCTGCACGGTCACGCCGCCGCGCGCGATCGACGGGCTGCGGCTCGACGCGACCGACCTGCGCCAGCTCGACGGCCCGCGCGAGCTCGAACTGAAGGTGCCGCTGACGAACCGCTACCGCGTCGCGCTCGCGTATCCGTCGGTCGAACTCACGCTGCTCGACGACACCAATCACGTCACCGTGCGCCGCGTGCTCGCGCCGCGCGATTACGTACGCCCGGGCACGCCGATCGACGCCGGGCTGCCGCCCGGCACGACGCAGACGATGGTCGTCCGCCTCGAAACGAACGGCACGCCCGCCTCGAATTTCCGCGTCCAGATCTTCTATCCGTGACGCGCCGCGGCGCGCATGCGCGCCCGTCTCAACCCGCGCGCCCGAGCGGCGCGCTATTTCGGAGCACGAACATGAGCAAAGTTACGCTGGGTGGCAACCCGATCGATCTCGCCGGCACGTTCCCGGCCGTCGGCGCGCAAGCCGCCGATTTCAAGCTGGTCGGCAAGGACCTCGCCGACCTGTCGCTCGCCAGCTTCGCCGGCAAGCGCAAGGTGCTGAACATCGTGCCGAGCCTCGACACGCCGACCTGCGCGACGTCGACCCGCAAGTTCAACGAAGCCGCGTCGTCGCTCGACAACACGGTGGTGATCGTCGTGTCCGCCGACCTGCCGTTCGCCGCCACGCGCTTCTGCACGACCGAAGGCCTCGCGAACGTCGTGACGGCATCGACGTTCCGCACCGGCCGCGCGTTCGCGAACGCGTACGGCGTCGACGTGACGAGCGGCCCGCTGAACGGCCTGACCGCCCGCGCAGTGGTCGTGCTCGACGCGCAGGACAAGGTGATCCACGCGGAACTCGTCGGCGAAATCAAGGATGAGCCGAACTACGATGCAGCGCTCGCCGCGCTGAAGTAAGCTTTCTTCCGCTTTCCCCTGCCGCGCCGCGCCCTTCGCGCGGCGTTGTCGCGCAGGGCCCTTCATTTCTACAGGAACGCACACCTTGGCTACGCTGATTTGCGGCTCGATCGCCTACGACTCCATCATGACCTTCGAAGGGCGGTTCCGCGAGCACATCCTGCCCGACCAGGTGCACCTCATCAACCTGAGCTTCCTCGTGCCGACGATGCGCCGCGAGTTCGGCGGCTGCGCGGGCAACATCGGGTACGCGCTGCACCTGCTCGGCGGCGACGCGCGCATCATGGGCACGATGGGCGCGCTGGATGCGCAGCCGTATCTCGACCGGCTCGACCAGCTCGGCCTGCGCCGCGACCACGTTCGCGTGCTGCCCGATACGTACACCGCGCAGGCGATGATCACGACCGATCTCGACAACAACCAGATCGCGGCGTTCCACCCGGGCGCGATGATGCAGTCGCACCTGAACCACGCGGGCGACGCACCGGACATCAAGCTCGCGATCGTCGGCCCGGACGGCTTCGACGGGATGGTGCAGCACGTGGAAGAGCTCGCCAAGGCCGGTGTGCCGTTCGTGTTCGATCCGGGCCAGGGTCTGCCGCTGTTCGACGGTGCGACGCTGCGCCGCAGCATTGAACTTGCGACCTACGTAGCGGTCAACGACTACGAGGCCAAGCTGGTGAGCGACAAGACGGGATGGTCCGAAGATGAAATCGCCAGCCGGGTCGACGCCCTCGTCATCACGCGTGGCGAGCACGGCGCGATCATCCGCCACAAGCAGGGCGCGGAGCAGATTCCGGTCGTGCCGGCCGAGCGTATCGCCGATCCGACCGGCTGCGGCGACGCCTTCCGGGGCGGCCTGCTGTACGGCATCGAGCATGGGCTCGACTGGGCAACCACCGGCCGCCTCGCGAGCCTGATGGGTTCGCTCAAGATCGCCCATCAAGGGCCCCAGACTTACGTACTGACGCGCGCCGAAATCGACGCACGCTTCGAGACTGCATTCGGTTACAGTCTCAAATGAATATTGTGGGAGAGCAAAGATGTTGACGAAAAAAACCCTCACGCTCGCGGCCATGCTGACGGCCACGCTGACCCTCGCCGGCTGCTTCACGGCACCCGGTTCGGCGGATGTCTATAGCGTCGGCCAGGCGCAGCGCGAACAGACGGTCCGCATGGGCACGGTCGAAAGCGTGCGTGCGGTGCGCATTCAGTCCGACGGCGGCGGCAGCGCGATCGGCACGCTCGGCGGCGGCGCACTCGGCGCGGTCGCGGGCAGCGCGATCGGCGGCGGCAAAGGCTCGATCCTGACGGCGATTGCCGGCGGCCTCGTCGGTGCGGTCGCGGGTAACGCGGTCGGCGAAAACCTCAGCACGGCGAACGGTGTCGAAATCACCGTGCGCCTCGACAACGGCGATCTGCGCTCGATCACGCAGGCAGCCAGCGGCGAAGCATTCCGCGCCGGCGAGCGGGTACGCCTGCTGTCGAGCGGCGGCGTCACGCGCGTCACGCACTAACCGATATCCTCAGCACGCGGCGCAAGCCGCGGTCGAACGCATGTGCGAAGCCGCACATGCGTTTTTTTTCGTCCGCTCGCTTTCCTCCGCGCTCGCGTCGGCGAGCTGATCGGCGCCCCTTCGACGACGCGTGCAGACGAAAAAAATCCCGCCACCTGAGCCAGATGGCGGGACTGATTGAGTAGCGCTACTCAACCCACGGACACCACGTGAGTGTCCGGGTGATGCTGCTCAGCCGCGATTACGGACGGCTGCCGGTCGGGAACGGCCATGCTGCTGCCGGGTTGAGCGCGGTCTTCACGCCCGATGCCGGCGCAACCGATGCGGTCGACGCGGTCGTTGCCGGCGCAGCCTTCTTCACGACGGCCTTCTTCGGAGCAGCAGCCTTCTTCGCCGGTGCGGCAGCCTTCTTCGCAGGGGCAGCCTTCTTGGCGGGCGCGGCCTTCTTCGCAGCAGCCTTCTTCGCAGGCGCGGCCTTCTTGGCAGCAGCCTTCTTCGCCGGCGCGGCCTTCTTGGCAGCAGCCTTCTTCGCCGGTGCGGCCTTCTTCGCAGCAACCTTCTTCACTGCGACTTTCTTGGCTGCAACCTTCTTCGCGGCGGCCTTCTTAGCCGGTGCTGCCTTCTTTGCAGCAACCTTCTTCACCGCGACTTTCTTCGCTGCGACCTTCTTGGCTGCAACCTTCTTCGTTGCGACCTTCTTGGCTGCGACCTTCTTTGCAGCGGCCTTCTTCGCCGGTGCTGCCTTCTTCGCGGCAACCTTCTTCACCGCGACCTTCTTCGCAGCAACCTTCTTCACCGCGGCCTTCTTCGCCGGAGCGGCAGCCTTCTTCGCAACGGTCTTCTTGGCAGCAACCTTCTTAGCAGCCGGTTTCTTCTTGGCAGTAGCCATGTTGTTCTCCTTCAGGTTCAGATGAGAGTCAGTTCAAACTACACCCTTCGTCAAAACCCGCTTCCCGCGGACGCTGTTCAGGACGTGCGCTTCGAAGCGGGCTATTCATCGGCGTACGCAGATACCGCGCGCTTACGCTAATGAATACGGTATGGCGCGCGTGACCACTCGGCCTCGCGCGCCAAATCAAGTCGGTAGCCGGCGCACCTCGCGCCGCTACCCCTAATCGCTTGATCAAGCGGACCGCCACACGGCCGTCCGCTTTTTCCGGAGGGAAGTTTGCCCATCCCACTGAAGGGTTCGCAAAGTGCCTGTCGTATCGTTGGGCCGTTAAGGCACCGGGCATGCTTTGCATCAGGCGTTCTTGCTCCTAAACCTTGGGCCGGGGCCGAGAGGCCACCGGCTGCTCCATCATGTAACGGGTTCGCTGCTGCGGGTTATTCCCAGGACAGCGCGCCCCCCGTCTGATACTCGATCACACGCGTCTCGAAGAAGTTGCGCTCCTTCTTCAGGTCGATCATCTCGCTCATCCACGGGAACGGGTTTTCCTCGTTCGGATACAGCGGGTCAAGGCCGATCTGCTGGCAACGGCGGTTGCTGATGAAGCGCAGATAGCTCTTGAACATCGACGCGTTCAAACCCAGCACGCCGCGCGGCATCGTGTCCTCGGCGTAGCGGTATTCGAGTTCGACAGCCTGCTTGAACAGCTCGCGGATCTCGGCGCGGAATTCGGCGGTCCAGAGATGCGGGTTCTCGAGCTTGATCTGGTTGATCAGGTCGATGCCGAAGTTGCAGTGCATCGACTCGTCGCGCAGGATGTACTGATATTGCTCTGCAGCACCCGTCATCTTGTTCTGGCGGCCGAGCGCGAGGATCTGCGTAAACCCGACATAGAAGAACAGGCCTTCCATGATGCAGGCGAACACGATCAGCGACTTCAGCAGCTTCTGATCCGCTTCGAGCGTGCCGGTCTTGAAGGCCGGGTCCGTCAGCGTATGAATGAACGGGATCAGGAATTCGTCCTTCGCGCGGATCGACGTGACCTCGTGGTACGCGTTGAAGATCTCGCCTTCGTCGAGACCGAGCGATTCGACGATGTATTGGTACGCGTGCGTGTGGATCGCTTCCTCGAACGCCTGGCGCAGCAGGAACTGCCGGCACTCGGGCGCCGTGATGTGGCGGTACGTGCCGAGCACGATGTTGTTCGCCGCGAGCGAATCGGCCGTCACGAAGAAGCCGAGGTTGCGCTTCACGATGCGGCGCTCGTCCTCGGTCAGACCGTTCGGGTCCTTCCACAATGCGATGTCGCGGGACATGTTGATTTCCTGCGGCATCCAGTGGTTCGCGCAACCGGCCAGATACTTTTCCCACGCCCACTTGTACTTGAACGGCACCAGCTGATTGACGTCAGTCTGGCCGTTGATGATGCGCTTGTCGGCGACATTGACCCGCGCTTCCGTACCGCCGGCGGGAACAGCCGATGCTTGCGGCGGCACCGCGAGATCGCCTTCGAAAATGTCACGGACCTGATGGGCGGCAGGCGTTGCAGCCTGCATTCCGACAGCCATCCCGGCGGAGGTGCGCATCGCGTTTTGCTGCGCTCCGCTCGCGGGGGTTACGGCAGTCTTCTCGTCATCCCAGTTGAGCATAAATTCTCACCATCAATTTAGAACGGTTTGTACCATCTTTTCCTGAGCGATAAAAGGGTTCGCTCACGAAAAATCCTTTTTTCGATTCGCGTTGCGACCTCGATACAACACTTTGAGCAACGCATCGTCGTTCATGCAGCGCGCGATGTGAGTCGCGCTTGTATCGCGAGGTGCGCTCGACGCATCGAACGCTGATCGAAACGCGACGTCGTCGGGGAGGTTTCGATCGCTTGTCATTGCCTGCAACGCAGGTGTCGCGTTACAGATTCCTTATCATTTTTTTAGTTGAGAGCGGCGCACACTTCAACCTCGATCGGTCGTCGTGTGCGCCGCCCGAGCCTGCTTCTCAGGTCAGGCGCACTGCGTTATTGGCACGCTTCGCACTCGTCGAAGCCGGGGTCGCCCGGACGCATCGTGCACACCGGGCCGTCTGCTTCGACCGGCGCGAGCGCCGCTGCAGCGTTGACCGCGCCCGACGATGCAGCGCCGCCTGCCGCACCGAAGCCGCCCGCTGCGCCTTGCGCGCCGCCGCTGCTCGAGCCGCCGCCTGCACCGCCCGTCGGCACCGCGTTCAGCGCGCCGTGTGCGACCGTCGACTTCTCGACGTGCGTCGCCGCCATCGTGCGGAGGTAGTAGGTCGTCTTCAGGCCGCGCAGCCATGCGAGCTTGTAGACCTCGTCGAGCTTCTTGCCCGATGCGCCGCCCATGTAGATGTTCAGCGACTGCGCCTGGTCGATCCACTTCTGGCGACGCGATGCCGCTTCGACCAGCCACGTCGGGTCGACCTCGAACGCGGTCGCGTAGATCGCGCGCAGGTCGGCCGGGATGCGGTCGATGCGCGACAGCATGCCGTCGAAGTACTTCAGGTCGGCGACCATCACTTCGTCCCACAGGCCGCGTTCCTTCAGGTCGCGGACGAGATACTCGTTCACCACCGTGAATTCGCCCGACAGGTTCGACTTCACGTACAGGTTCTGGAAGGTCGGCTCGATACAGGCCGACACGCCGATGATGTTCGAGATCGTCGCCGTCGGCGCGATCGCGACGCAGTTCGAGTTGCGCATGCCGTGCGTGGCGATCCGCGCACGCAGCGCCGTCCAGTCGAGCGATTCCGACGTGTCGACCTCGACGTAGCCGCCGCGCGCTTCGGCCAGCAGCTTCAGCGTGTCCTGCGGGAGGATGCCGCGATCCCACAGCGAGCCGCGGTAGCTCGAGTAGCGGCCGCGTTCTTCGGCCAGCTCGGTCGACGCGTGGTACGCGTAGTAGCAGACGGCTTCCATCGAACGATCGGCGAACTCGACTGCCTCTTGCGACGCGTACGGCGTACGCAGCAGGTGCAGGCAGTCCTGGAAGCCCATGATGCCCATCCCGACCGGGCGGTGCTTCAGGTTCGAGTTACGCGCCTTCGGCACCGCGTAGTAGTTGATGTCGATCACGTTGTCGAGCATGCGCATCGCGACGCTGATCGTGCGCTTGAGCTTGTCGTGGTCGAGCGCGTAGCTGCCGTCGGCCTGCTTCACCAGGTGGGCGACGAGGTTCACCGAGCCGAGGTTGCACACCGCGATTTCGGTGTCGCTCGTGTTCAGCGTGATTTCCGTGCACAGGTTCGACGAGTGGACGACGCCGACGTGCTGCTGCGGCGAGCGCACGTTGCACGGATCCTTGAACGTGATCCACGGGTGGCCCGTCTCGAACAGCATGCCGAGCATCTTGCGCCACAGCTGCGCCGCCGGGATCTTCTTGAACAGCTTGATCTCGCCGCGCGCGACCTTGTCTTCGTAAGCCGTGTAAGCCTTCTCGAAATCGGCGCCGAACTTGTCGTGCAGGTCCGGGCAGGTCGACGGCGAGAACAGCGTCCAGTCGCCGCCTTCCATCACGCGCTTCATGAACAGGTCGGGAATCCAGTTCGCCGTGTTCATGTCGTGCGTACGGCGACGGTCGTCACCGGTGTTCTTGCGCAGTTCCAGGAACTCCTCGATGTCGAGGTGCCACGATTCGAGGTACGCGCAGACCGCGCCCTTGCGCTTGCCGCCCTGGTTCACCGCGACGGCCGTGTCGTTCACGACCTTCAGGAACGGGACCACGCCTTGCGACTTGCCGTTCGTGCCCTTGATATGCGAGCCGAGTGCGCGCACGCGCGTCCAGTCGTTGCCGAGGCCGCCGGCGAACTTCGACAGCAGCGCGTTTTCCTTCAGCGCTTCATAGATGCCGTCGAGATCGTCCGCGACCGTCGTCAGGTAGCACGACGACAGCTGCGAGCGGTGCGTGCCCGAATTGAACAGCGTCGGCGTCGAGCTCATGAAGTCGAAGCTCGACAGCACGTTGTAGAACTCGATCGCGCGCGTTTCGCGGTCGATCTCGTTCAGCGACAGGCCCATCGCGACGCGCATGAAGAATGCCTGCGGCATTTCGATGCGGGTGCCTTCGACGTGCAGGAAGTAGCGGTCGTACAGCGTCTGCAGGCCGAGGTAGCCGAACTGCAGGTCGCGGCTCGCGTCGAGCGCTTCGCCGAGGCGCTTCAGGTCGAACTGCAGCAGCTTGTCGTCGAGCAGGCCGGCGTCGACGCCGCGCTTCAGGAACTGCGGGAAGTATTCGGCGTAGCGGGTCGACATCTCGGCCTGCACGACTTCCTCGCCGAGGATCTCGCGACGGATCGTGTGCAGCAGGATGCGGGCCGTGACCTGGCTGTACGCCGGATCCTTTTCGATCATCGTGCGCGCAGCGAGGATCGCCGAGTCGTAGACCTGGCTCATCGGCACGCCGTCGTAGAGGTTCTTCACCGTCTCCGCGACGATCGGGTCAGGGTTAACCGCAGCGCCCAGGCCGTCGCATGCCGACACGATCAGCGCGCGCAGCGCGTTCTGGTCGAGCGGGCGCGTGACGCCGTTGTCGACCACGTTGATGCCGGTGGCCGACTCGCCGCCCGCTGCCGCCGCTTCCTCGCCCGCATGCTGGCGCTCGAGGTGACGCTTCTCGCGATACAGCACGTACGCACGCGCGACGTTGTGCTCGCCGCCGCGCATCAGCGCGAGTTCGACCTGGTCCTGGATGTCTTCGATATGGAACGTACCGCCGTTCGGGCGGCTGCGCACGAGCGCGCGAACGACGTTGTGCGTCAGTTGCTCGACCTGCTCGCGTACGCGCGCCGATGCCGCGCCCTGCCCGCCATTGACGGCCAGGAAAGCCTTGGTCACCGCGATCGCGATCTTCGAAGGTTCGAACGACACCACGCTGCCGTTGCGGCGGATCACCTTGTAGTCGGCGAACGTGGCCTGCGGCGCGAGCGCCTTCGCGCCCTGTTCGGTCCCGCCGAGCGGACGGCTCGAGGCGCTCTCGTACTGGGACGTCGCGTTGTCGGTGGTTTGCATGTGCAAAGCTCCTGGTGTTGGATGGTGCGGAGAGAACCGCGGATTAAAACGAACGCTGCGCAATGCGGTGCGCGAGCGGTAAGAGGCGAGCGATGCGCCGGGGAAGCCGGTTCGGTCGATGCGCGACAACCCAGCCGGTCGTGTGCTTCGTCATGTATACCCTGCCCCGTCGATGTTCGCTGCGCTGATCGCGACGCCCGGACCGCCCGGCCTGACGCGCCGCCCTGAGAACCCTGTCCGCCGGCGTTGCCCGCCGGCCGGTGCCGCTCGGGTTTTCCCCTGCGACACACACTATATCTAGTACAGAACTACTCAACTGGCACCAAGTATAGTGGACATTCGGAGGACGTCCAAACGGATAATTTGCGATAGAGGTCTTGACATCGCTCACGCGCAGACACGGCAAGGCATTGGTCGGAGAAAAAACTTTCTCCGATCAAAAAACCCCGCGATCAGTGCTGACGGAAAGGAAAGTATTCGGCGGAAAAACCGGCATCGCTCGCGAAGCGTTGCCAATCGAAATGCGGGCCCGGGTCGGTCTTGCGGCCCGGCGCGACGTCCGAGTGCCCAGCGAACGCGTCGACCGGGTAGCGCGCGGCGAGCGCGCGGGAGAGCGCGGCGAGCACCGCGTATTGGGCATCGTCGAACGGCACGTCGTCCGCGCCCTCGAGCTCGATGCCGATCGAGAAGTCGTTGCAGCGCGTGCGGCCGAAGAACTCGGACGAGCCCGCATGCCACGCGCGCTCGTCGCACGACACGAACTGCACGAGCTCGCCGCCGCGGCGGATCAGGAAATGGGCGGACACGCGCACGCCGCGCAGGTGGCTCTGGTAATAGGGGTGCGCATCGCAGTCGAGGCGATTCAGGAACAGCGCCTCGATCGCGTCGCCACCGAATTCGCCGGGCGGCAGGCTGATGTTGTGAACGATCACGAGCGTCGGCACCGCTCCCGCGGGCCGCGCCTCGAAGTTCGGCGACGGCGCATGGCGCGCTTCGCGCACCCAGCCGTTCGCGTCAACCGACAACACCGCCGCGTCGCTCATCGTGCGTCGCGACCGTTCACGCGCGCGGCGTGGCGCTGCGCATGCTCGGCGCTGCAGAAGTATTCGCCGCTCGCGGCAATCGCGTCGCCCTTCGGCGCATGCACGCCGCATTCGGCGCAGCGCACCATCGGCTCGGGCAGCGACCGCGCGTCGCCGTTCGGGCGCGCGGCCCCCGCACCGGCGCCAGCGCCGGGCGCCCCGTCGTAACCGGCGCCGCGGCCGGCGCGCGCCTGCGCCTGTTCCTGCGCGTGACGCAGCTTGCGCGCGAGCCACGAACCCGCGAAGAAGAGAAGGATCAGGAGAAGAATCTGTCGCATCGGAAACCTGCGGTCAAACCACGGAGCGGTGCAGCAGCACCTCGAAAACGAACCGGCTGCCGACGTACGCGAGCAGCAGCGCGGCGAACGACACGAGCACCCAGCGCGCGGCGCCGCGCCCGCGCCAGCCCGACGTCTTGCGGGCCACCAGCAGGCCGCCGAACATCAGCCACGACAGGATCGCGAACACCGTCTTGTGGTCGAGCCGCAGTGCGCGCGCATCGACCTGCTCGCTGAACAGGATGCCCGACGCGAGGGTGAGCGTCAGCAGCACGAAGCCGGCGCCGATCAGGCGGAACAGCAGCTTCTCGAGCGTGAGCAGCGGCGGCAGCGTTTCGAGCCAGCTCGCGATCCAGCCGGTCGAGCCGTCGCGCCCGCCGCTCCGCAGCGACTGCAGGCGCCGCTCCACCATCAGCATCAGGACCGCGTGCAGCGCGGCGATCGCGAAGAGGCCGTACGCGATGTTCGCGATCAGGAAGTGCAGCTTGAACAGCGGTGCCGCGGCATAAGGCAGCACCCGCACGCCGCCGAACACGAGCGGCAGCAGCGACGCGCCGCACGCGAGCGGCAGCACCAGCAGGCGCAGGCTGTCGAGCGGGAAGAAAAAGCTCTCGATCCAGTAGATGCCGGCGCCGAGCCAGAACATCGCGGACAGGGCGAACGCGAAGCCGAACACCATCGCGTCGTTTGGAAAGATGGTCATGTGCAGCAGCACGCCGTGCGCGAGCAGCGCGGCGAACAGCAGCGCGCGGCCGGCCCCGCTCATCCCGGACGCGGCGGACGCGGGAACCGGCACGGCCGGCACGCTCGCGACGAGCGGCGTCGCGCCCTGACGGTGCGTACGCCAGCCTGCGACGGCGAGGCCGCCGTACAGGAATGCGGTGAGGGCATACAGTACAATATCCATGTTCGAAGTTTACACTAGGCCCCCTTCCCGCGACGGCTCCCTTTTGTTCGGTTCCGCCGCGCCTTCGGGCCCCACTGTCCAACGCTCCCCATGCTCGACAATCTCACTCAACGGATGGCGCGCGTCGTCAAGACGCTGCGCGGCGAAGCCCGGCTCACCGAGGCGAACACGCAGGAGATGCTCCGCGAGGTGCGTCTCGCGCTGCTGGAAGCCGACGTGTCGCTGCCGGTCGTCCGCGAATTCATCGCCAAGGTCAAGGAAAAGGCGCTCGGCGAAGAAGTGATCAGCAGCCTGTCGCCGGGCCAGGCGCTCGTCGGCGTGGTCCAGAAGGAACTGACCGCCGTGATCGGCGGCGACTACGAAGGCAAGGCCGCCGAGCTGAACCTCGCGGTCACGCCGCCCGCCGTGATCCTGATGGCCGGCCTGCAGGGCGCCGGCAAGACCACGACCGTCGGCAAGCTCGCGAAGCTGCTGCGCGAGAAGTACAAGAAGAAGGTGCTGACCGTGTCGTGCGACGTGTATCGCCCGGCCGCGATCATGCAGCTGAAAACGGTGACCGAGCAGGTCGGCGCCGACTTCTTCCCGTCCACGCCGGACCAGAAGCCCGTCGACATCGCACTCGCCGCCGTCGACTGGGCGAAGCGCCACTACCATGACGTGCTGCTCGTCGACACGGCCGGCCGCCTCGGCATCGACGAGGCGATGATGCAGGAAATCGCCGCGCTGCACGGCACGCTGAAGCCGGCCGAAACGCTGTTCGTCGTCGACGCGATGCTCGGCCAGGACGCGGTCAACACCGCGAAGGCGTTCAACGACACGCTGCCGCTCACCGGCGTCGTGCTGACCAAGCTCGACGGCGATTCGCGCGGCGGCGCCGCGCTGTCGGTGCGCCACGTCACGGGCAAGCCGATCAAGTTCGTCGGCGTCGCCGAGAAGCTCGACGGCCTCGAGGTGTTCCACCCCGACCGGATGGCGAACCGGATCCTCGGCATGGGCGACATCCTCGCGCTCGTCGAGGAAGCGCAGCGCGGCGTCGATGTCCAGGCCGCGCAGAAGCTCGCCGACAAGGTCAAGAAAGGCGGCGATTTCGACCTGAACGATTTCCGCGCGCAGATCTCGCAGATGAAGAACATGGGCGGCCTGTCGTCGCTGATGGACAAACTCCCCGCGCAGTTCCAGCAGGCGGCGGCCGGCGCCGACATGGGCCAGGCCGAAAAGTCGATCCGCCGGATGGAAGGCATCATCAGCTCGATGACGCCCGCCGAGCGCGCGAAACCCGAAATCATCAAGGCGACGCGCAAGCGCCGCATCGCAGCCGGCGCGGGCGTGCCGGTGCAGGAAGTCAACCGGATGCTGAACCAGTACGACCAGATGCGTACGATGATGAAGAAGCTGAAGGGCGGCAACATGCAGAAGATGATGCGCGGCCTGAAGGGCATGATGCCCGGCATGCGCTGATTTCGTCCGTCGGCCGGCGCGCGGGTTTTTGCCGTAGCGCGCGCCTGCCGTTCTGCTTCATCCTTATTTGTATACCGACTGCCCGCCAGAACACATGAACCGCGAAGAAGCCCTCCACATTTTCGACCACTCCGAAGAGATCGTCTCGGCCGACGCCGTCAACGCGTCGATCTCGAAGATGGCCGACGCGATCCGCGCCGAAATCGGCGACGCGTTCCCGCTCGTTCTCTCGGTGATGGGCGGCGCCGCGGTGTTTACCGGGATGCTGCTGCCGCATCTCGATTTCCCGCTCGAATTCGACTACATCCACCTGACCCGCTACCGCAACACGACGCAGGGCAGCCCGGAGATGCACTGGCGCGTCGCGCCGCGCGAATCGGTGAAGGACCGCATCGTGCTCGTACTCGACGACATCCTCGACGAAGGCGAGACGATGGCCGCGATCCGCGACCGCATCCTCGACATGGGCGCGCAGCGCTTCATGTCGGCCGTGCTGTGCGAGAAGACGCTCGCGAAGGCGAAACCGCTGCACCCGGACTTCTGCGGCTTCTCGGTGCCGGACCGCTACGTGTTCGGCTGCGGGATGGACGCGAAGGGCTACTGGCGCAACCTGCCGACGATCCGCGCGCTGACCGCGAACGTCTGATCGCCGCCCGGCCTGCTATATAAATGGAAAGCGGCGCTCCGGTTGCCCGGAGCGCCGCTTTTTTTCGTGCGTGCCGCCTGCGTTATAACTGGTGCACGAACGCGCGGATGCCCGCCAGCAGCATCTCGACCGAGATCGCCACCAGCACGAGGCCCATCAGCCGCTCGAACGCGGCGACCGTCCGCTCGCCGAGCCACTGCTGAATCCGCTCGGCCAGCACCAGCGTGATCGCGCAGACGATCATCGTGACCGTCAGCGCGCCGACCCACTCGAGCATCTTGCCGGGCGCCTGCGACGTCATCAGCATCACCGTCGCGAGCGCGGACGGCCCGGCCAGCGCCGGAATCGCGAGCGGCACGATGAACGGCTCGCCGCCCGCACGGGGATCGCTGCCGAGCGCGCCGTCCGGATGCGGGAAGATCATCCGCAGCGCGATCAGGAACAGCACGATCCCGCCGCCGAGCCGCAGCGACAGGTCGGTGAGGCTCATCATCCGCAGGAAGCGGTCGCCGACCAGCATGAAGAACAGTAGGATCACGAACGCGATCCCCACTTCGCGCAGGATCAGCTTCACGCGCCGCTCGCGCGGCACATCCCGCATCGCCGAAATGAACAGCGGGATGTTGCCGAGCGGATCCGTGATCAGCACGAGGAGCACGGTGGCCGACAGGAACGTGTATTCCATCGTGTCGCCCGGTCGCCGCGCTTAGTGCGCGAGCGCGGCGCGGATCTTCTCCGCGACCGCCGCCGCGGCCGTGTCGGCCGGCAGCAGCGTCGCTTCGGCATCGCGGCGGCCCTGGTACTCGATCTTGCCTTCCTTCAGGCCGCGCTCGCCGATCACCAGACGATGCGGCACGCCGATCAGTTCCCAGTCGGCGAACATCACGCCCGGGCGCTCGCCGCGATCGTCGAGGATCACGTCGATACCGGCCGCGACGAGTTCCGCGTACAGCTTGTCGGCCGTCTCGCGCACCATGTCGCTGCGGTCATAGCCCATCGGGCACAGCACGACCTCGAACGGTGCAATCGACTCGGGCCAGATGATCCCCTTGTCGTCGAAGTTCTGTTCGATCGCCGCGCCGAGAATGCGCGTGATGCCGACGCCGTAGCAGCCCATCAGCATCGGCTGCGGCTTGCCCGACTCGTCGAGGAAGGTCGCGCCCATCGCTTCCGAGTACTTGGTGCCGAGCTGGAACACATGGCCGACTTCGATGCCGCGGCAGATGTCGATCACGCCCTTGCCGTCCGGCGACGGGTCGCCCTTCTTCACGTTGCGCACGTCGGCGACTTCCGGCTCCGGCAGGTCGCGGCCCCAGTTCACGCCGGCGATGTGATAGTCGACCTCGTTCGCGCCGACGACGAAGTCGCTCATGTTCGCGACCGTGCGGTCCGCGATCACCTTCACGGGCTTCTTCGTGCCGACCGGGCCGAGGTAGCCCGGCGGCGTGCCGAACCACTCGACGATTTCCTGCTCGGTCGCGAAGCGGTGGTTCTTCAGGCCCGGCAGCTTCGCCACCTTGATCTCGTTCAGGTCGTGGTCGCCGCGCAGCATCACGAGCCAGATGGTCGGCTCGGCGCCTTCGTTGTCGGTCGCGAGCACGATCGACTTGATCGTGCGCTCGAGCGGGATCGACAGCAGTTCGGCCACGGCCTCGCACTTCGCCTTGCCGGGCGTCGCGACCTTTTCCATCGCTTCGGCGGGCACCGCGCGCTCGGCAATCAGCGGCAGCGCTTCGGCCGCCTCGACGTTCGCCGCGAATTCGGACGTCGGGCAGTAGGCGATCGCGTCCTCGCCGGTGTCGGCGATCACGTGGAATTCGTGCGAGAAGTTGCCGCCGATCGAGCCGCTGTCGGCCGCCACCGCGCGAAACTCGAGGCCGAGGCGCGTGAAGATGCGCACGTACGCGTCGTACATCTTGCGGTACGACTCGTTCAGGCCGGCCGCATCCTTGTCGAACGAATACGCGTCCTTCATGATGAATTCGCGGCCGCGCATCACGCCGAAGCGCGGACGGATCTCGTCGCGGAACTTCGTCTGGATCTGGTAGAAATTCACCGGCATCTGCCGGTAGCTCTTGATCTGGTTGCGCGCGATGTCGGTGACGACTTCCTCGTGCGTCGGCCCGATCACGAAATCGTTGTCCTTGCGGTCCTTGAAGCGCAGCAGCTCGGGGCCGTACTGTTCCCAGCGGCCCGACTCCTGCCACAGCTCGGCCGGCTGCACGGCCGGCATCAGCAGCTCGATGGCGCCCGCCCGGTTCATTTCCTCGCGCACGATCGCCTCGACCTTGCGAATCGAACGCAGGCCGACCGGCAGGTAGTTGTAGATGCCGCCGGCGACGCGACGGATCATGCCGGCGCGGACCATCAGCTTGTGGCTGACGATCTCTGCGTCGGCGGGTGCCTCTTTCAGGGTGCCGATAAAGAAACGGGAAGCTTTCATGCGGACGGTTCCAAAAACGGCGCCCCCAGGCGGGGCGCCCGAAAAAGTTTCAAGGTGAAAAAGCTGCGCGCGGCGAACAACGAGGGACGACGATGGCGCAGACGACGTAGCAGACTAATCAGGGACAATTCAGCCGGCGTACCCCGCGCGGATTCGCTCCGTCACGGTGCGCAGCGCCCGTTATCTGTTTATAATCAAAGCAATTTTAAAGGATTCGAAGGTGGTTGTATGCTGGATCGTGAAGGCTTTCGCCCGAACGTCGGCATCATCCTCTTGAACGCGCGCAACGAGGTGTTTTGGGGCAAGCGGCTCCGCGAGCATTCCTGGCAGTTTCCTCAAGGTGGGATCAAGTATGGCGAGACCCCCATGCAGGCGATGTACCGGGAACTGCACGAGGAAACGGGCCTGCATCCGGAACACGTCAAGATAATCGGCCGCACTCGCGACTGGTTGCGTTACGAGGTGCCTGACAAGTTCATCAAACGCGAAGTACGCGGTCATTACCGCGGCCAGAAGCAGATCTGGTTCCTGCTGCGGATGGTCGGACGCGATTGCGACATTTGCTTGCGCGCGACCGACCACCCGGAGTTCGATGCGTGGCGCTGGAACGAGTACTGGGTGCCGCTCGATGCGGTGATCGAGTTCAAGCGGGATGTCTATCAGTTGGCGCTGACGGAACTGTCGCGCTTCCTGCGCCGCCCGGCGCAGCGAGCCGAGAAGCCGCGCGGGCCGCGTGTGTCGCGCTATCCGCGCGTCATTGGCGCACAGGCCCAGACGCTGACGATTGTCGACACATCGGTAGTCTGTTCGGAGATCGAAGTGGAAGCGAGCACGCTCGACGAGATGCCGCCCCACGTGATCGTCGGCAAATGACGAGTCGGACTGCATGACCGGGCGCGACCTTGGTGTCGCGCCCTTTTTTTACGAGGAATGCATATTGAAAGCGATTGCTCTCGCGCTCGCATCGATCGCCGCGATGGCCGCCCTGGCCGGCTGCGCGAACTCGAAAGCGCCGTCCAACAAGGACGACAGCGAGTTCGTGTACCTGCTCGATCGTCAGGGAACCTGGAAGGAAAACGCCGTCGACACGCTGCCGCCGCTGCCGCAAACGGGCGATCTGCTGCCGTTCAACGTGTCGCAGAACACGCCGCTCAAGTTCTTCGTCGATGCGAAGTCGCTCGAGGTCGGCACCGACGGCGTCGTGCGTTACGCAGTCGTCATCACGAGCCCGGCCGGTGCACGCAACGTGAACTACGAAGGCATCCGCTGCGACACCTACGAATGGCGCCAGTACGCCGGCCTGAACTCCGACCACAACGGCTGGGATCGCACGGTGGAAAACGACTGGCGGCGCATCGAGAACGGCGAGCTCAACGCCTACCACTCCGCGCTCTACCAGGACTACTTCTGCTCGAACAAGATGCCGCAGGGCTCGACCCGGCAGATTCTCGAAAACATCCGGTTCCACCGCACCGCGATGACGCAGTTGCGCTGACGGCACGCGACGCGGGCCGCCCGCATCGTCCGCCGCACAAAAAAGCCCGCATCGCGCGGGCTTTTTCATTTGAACGACGAAACCCGGCCGGCGATTACACCAGCACGAGGTTGTCGCGATGAATCAGTTCGGGCTCCAGCATGTAGCCAAGCACGGTCTCGATCTCGCCGCTCGGCTTGCGGTGAATCAGCTTCGTTTCCGCGCTGCTGTAGTTCGTGAGCCCGCGCGCCACCTCGCGCCCGTCCGGGCCGACGCACGCGATCACTTCGCCGCGCGCGAACGCGCCCTGCACGTCGATCACGCCGATCGGCAGCAGGCTCTTGCCGCCGGCCGTCAGCTTCTCGACCGCGCCCGCATCGATCACGACGTGGCCGCGCACCTGCAGATGGTCGGCCATCCATTGCTTGCGTGCCGCCATCCGCGCGGTACGTGCGATCAGTTGCGTGCCGATCGCCTCGCCGGCCGCCAGCCGGACGAGCACGTCGGCCTCGCGGCCACTCGCGATCACGGTATTCGCGCCGCTGTGGGCCGCCCGCTTCGCCGCGAGGATCTTCGTCAGCATCCCGCCGCGGCCGAGACTCGAACCGGCCCCGCCCGCCATCGCCTCGAGCTCCGGTGCGCCCGCATTGGCCTCGCCGACGAGCGTCGCGTTCGGGTCCTTGCGCGGATCGGCCGTGAACAGCCCCGACTGGTCGGTGAGGATGATCAGCGCATCGCCTTCGATCAGATTCGCGACGAGTGCGCCGAGCGTGTCGTTGTCGCCGAACTTGATTTCGTCGGTGACGACCGTGTCGTTCTCGTTGATGATCGGCACGACGCCGAGCCGCAGCAGCGTGAGCAGCGTCGAACGCGCGTTCAGGTAGCGCTCGCGATCCGCCAGATCGGCGTGCGTGAGCAGAATCTGCGCGGTGCGGATGCCGTGCTCGGTGAAGCGGCTCTCGTAGACTTGCGCGAGCCCCATCTGCCCGACCGCGGCGGCGGCTTGCAGCTCGTCGATTTCCCGCGGCCGCTTGCTCCAGCCGAGCCGCTGCATGCCTTCGGCAATCGCGCCCGAACTGACGAGCACGACTTCCTTGCCCTGCGCACGCAGCGCAGCGATCTGGGCTGCCCAGCGGCCGATTGCAGCATGATCGAGCCCCTTGCCGTCGTTGGTCACGAGGCTCGAGCCCACTTTCACCACCAATCGCTTCGAATCCGCGATGATCGAACGCATCCTGCACTGTCTCCTGTATCTGATGCATGCCCGGCCGGGCGCGATTGAACGCCAACGCCGGGCGGCACGCCCGGCGCGTTAGCGAACGTTCAGGCGTCGTCGCCCGGCGTCGCACCGCCCTTCGCCGGCGGCGCATCGCGGAAACGCACGTCGGCTGCGAGATCCTCCGCCTCCGCCGCGCGATGCGCGTCCGAATGTTCGGAGAGGTAGTCGTAGATCGCGTAGCACAGCGCTTCGCAGCCCTGGCCCGTCAGTGCCGAGATCTCGAACACGGGGCCGTCCCAGCCGAAGCGGTCAAGGAAATCCGCGACGCGCGCCTCGCGCTCGTCTTCCGGCACCATGTCCAGCTTGTTGAGCACGAGCCAGCGCGGCTTCTCGTAGAGCGCCTCGTCGTACTTGCGCAGTTCGCCGACGATCGCCGTCGCTTCCGCGACCGGATCGACGCTTTCGTCGAACGGCGCGAGATCGACCAGATGCAGCAGCACGCCGGTGCGCTGCAGGTGACGCAGGAATTGATGCCCGAGGCCCGCGCCTTCGGCCGCCCCTTCGATCAGCCCCGGGATATCGGCGATCACGAAGCTCTTGCTCGGGCCGACACGCACCACGCCGAGATTCGGCGCGAGCGTCGTGAACGGGTAGTCGGCGATCTTCGGCTTCGCGTTCGACACCGACGAGATGAAGGTCGACTTGCCCGCGTTCGGCATGCCGAGCAGGCCGACGTCGGCGAGCACCTTCAGCTCGAGTTTCAGCATGCGCCGCTCGCCCGGCTTGCCGTCCGTCTTCTGGCGCGGCGCGCGGTTCGTGCTCGACTTGAAATGCAGGTTGCCGAGACCGCCGGCGCCGCCCTGAGCGAGCATTACCTGCTGGTCGTGCTCGGTCAGGTCGGCGATCAGCTCGCCCGTATCCATGTCGCTGATGATCGTGCCGACCGGCATGCGCAGCGTGACATCGTCGCCGCCCTTGCCGTAGCAATCCGAGCCGCGGCCGTTCTCGCCGTTGCGCGCGAGGTGCTTCTTCGCGTAACGGTAGTCGATCAGCGTGTTGATGTTGCGGTCGGCGATCGCGTAAACGCTACCGCCCCGGCCGCCGTCGCCACCGTCCGGCCCGCCGAACGGGACGAATTTCTCGCGGCGCATCGACGCGCTGCCATCGCCTCCGTCGCCGGCGATGACTTCGATTCGTGCTTCGTCAATGAACTTCATTCGTCACTCCGCCCAGTATTTCCGCTATTGTGCCGCGCGCCGGCACGCTTGAACAATCTGCCGTTCGGCCGATCGTACGCCGGTTGCGCGAGGGTCGCCGGCCCGCACTTGCGGGCGGCGACCCAATAAAAAAAGGCCCCGCGAAGACTGCGGGGCCTTTCGGCTACGAAGCCCGTGGGTGCCTGACTTAGGCAGCCGCCGGGACGACGATGACCAGATGTTTCTTGTCCGCGCCCTTCGTCGCGAACTTGACGTGACCGTCGACCAGCGCGAACAGGGTGTGATCCTTGCCCATGCCGACGTTCTCGCCTGCGTGCATGCGCGTACCGCGCTGACGCACGATGATGCCGCCGGCATTGATTGCCTGGCCGCCGTACACTTTCACGCCGAGACGTTTCGACTCGGAGTCGCGGCCGTTCCGGGAAGAGCCGCCTGCCTTTTTGTGTGCCATCTGATTGCTCCTTTACCGAGGCGCTTACGCGTTGATCGCGTCGATGCGCAGCTCAGTGTAGTTCTGGCGGTGGCCGCCGTGCTTTTGGTAGTGCTTCCGGCGACGCATCTTGAAGATGGTGACCTTGGCATGACGACCGTGCGACACAACGGTGGCCTTGACGGAAGCCCCACTGACCAGCGGCGTACCGAACTT
This sequence comes from Burkholderia sp. E168m15, assembly GCF_016586105.1. Lineage (NCBI taxonomy): Bacteria > Pseudomonadati > Pseudomonadota > Betaproteobacteria > Burkholderiales > Burkholderiaceae > Burkholderia > Burkholderia sp. E168m15. The sequence continues at coordinate 44,158 of NZ_BCPO01000017.1, read as the reverse complement.
AATCGATTCGCCTTCGCCCACTGCGAGAACCTGGTCGAGCGTGATTTCAGCGTCAATGTCAGCCGGTATCTGTTCTACTTTGAGTTTTTCGCCAACGGCAACCTTGTACTGCTTGCCGCCGGTTTTTATGACCGCGTACATTGAGAACCTCACTCTGGATCCAATTTTTCCGCACACCACGCGCGGAAAACACGTGATTATACATGGGGTTAGCACCGAAGTCAAAACCGATCGACGATTACCGCGCGCGGGCCTCTGCCGGACGGCCAAAATCGCGCCGCCGGCACGTCTGACAGACCGGCATATCGCGGATTCGACTTATAATCCGCCGCATCACCCAATTCCATCATCATGTCGTCGTCCACCGCCTCCCCCACCCTCAGCGCCGCCCACCTGCTCGCCCCGATCACCAGCGACATGGAGCAGGTGAATCGCGTTATCCGGCAAAGCCTCGCGTCCGACGTGCTGCTGATCAACCAGATCGCCGAGTACATCATCGGCGCGGGCGGCAAGCGGCTGCGTCCGGCGTTGCTGCTGCTCGTCGCCGGCGCGCTCGGCGAAACGTCGCACCAGCGGCACGTGCTGGCCGCCGTCGTCGAGTTCATCCACACGGCCACGCTGCTGCATGACGACGTCGTCGACGAATCCGAACTGCGCCGCGGCCGCCAGACCGCCAATGCGCTGTTCGGCAACGCGGCAAGCGTGCTGGTAGGCGATTACCTCTACTCGCGCTCGTTCGAGATGATGGTCGGCGTCGGCAAGATGCGCGTGATGGAGATCCTGTCCGAAGCGACGACGATCATTTCCGAAGGCGAGGTGCTGCAGCTCCTCAACATGCACGACGCGGACGTCGACGAAACGCGCTACATGCAGGTGATCCGCTACAAGACGGCAAAGCTGTTCGAGGCGTCGGCGCGCCTGGGCGCGGTGCTCGCGGGCGCCGATGCGCCGACCGAGGCCGCCGCCGCCGAATACGGCCGCCGGATCGGCACCGCATTCCAGATCATGGACGACTGGCTCGACTATGCCGGCACCGCCGAGGCGATGGGCAAGAATGCCGGCGACGACCTGCGCGAAGGCAAGCCGACACTGCCGCTCATCTATCTGATCGAACGCGGCACGCCCGAACAGTCGGCGCTCGCACGCGAGGCGATCGAACAGGGCGGCACCGATCGCTTCGACACGATTTTCGAAGCGATCACGCGCTCGGGCGCGCTCGACCACACGCTCGAATGCGCACGTCAGGAAGCGCAGGCGGCGGCAGCGGCGATTGCCGCGTTCCCCGATTCGATCTACAAGGAAAGCCTGCTCGGGTTGTGCTCGTACTCGACGTCGCGGCAGTCATGAACACGCCGCGAACGGGAAGCGATGCTCTGTCTCGAAAATTTTCTTCGTCAAAGTATTCCCTTTTAGAAAAAACATCGTTATAGTTACGTTCTTGCTTGAGACGACGCAGAAATCTTCACGAAGACGGCGAAGTCCGAAGAGCAAAAATCGGGGTGTAGCTTAGCCTGGTAGAGCGCTACGTTCGGGACGTAGAGGCCGGAGGTTCGAATCCTCTCACCCCGACCAGATTTAAAAAAACCGTGCACCATGTGCACGGTTTTTTTTCGTCCGGCCGCCGCGAGCCCCTTGTATCGCGCGCGACACATCGCGGTCGCCGGCCTCTGCTATATTTCCCCCATCCCTGTCCTTCACTGCCCTTTCCAACGCGTGGACCAAATTCCCTTATGGGCGCAAATCGGCGCCGTCTTCCTGCTTCTCCTCTGTTCCAGCTTCTTTTCCATTTCCGAGACCGCGATGATGGCGCTCAATCGCCATCGGCTGAAGCACCTCGCCGGTCAGGGCGCACTCGGCGCGAAAACCACGCAGGGGCTGCTCACGCGCACTGACTTGCTGCTGAGCGTGATCCTGATCGGCAACAACCTGTTCAACACGATCATCCCGGTCCTCACGACGTCGCTCGCGCTCCATACGTTCGGCCGCAACAACCTCGCACTGTCGATCGCGACCGGCGTCGTCGCGTTCCTGATCATCGTGTTCGCGGAAATCGCGCCGAAGATCGTCGGCGCGACGTTCCCCGAACGCATCGCGCTGCCGGCGAGCCTCGTGATCGCCCCGCTGATGCGCGTGTTCAAGCCGGTCGTCTGGTTCGTCAATGCGCTCGCGAACGGCGTGCTGTGGGTGCTGCGCATCAACACGAAGAAGGGCCGCGACCAGCGGATGTCGGCCGACGAGCTGCGGGCCATCGTGCTCGAATCGAGCAGTTTCATGCCGACCAAGCACCGCAGCATCCTGCTGAATCTGTTCGACCTCGAGAACATCACGGTCGACGACGTGATGGTGCCGCGCCGCCAGATCGAGTCGCTCAACTTCTACGCGCCGCTCGACGACATCCTGCATCAGCTCGAAACCTGCTATCACAACCGCCTGGTCGTCTACGAAGGCGACATCGACAAGGTGCTCGGCGTGCTGCACGTGCGCAAGACGCTCACCGGGCTGCACAACCAGGATTTCGACCGCGAGACGCTGCGCGCGCTGCTCGCCGAACCGTATTACGTGCCGTCCGGCACGCCGGTGGTCCAGCAACTCCAGTTCTTCCAGGAAACCCGGCAGCGCACCGCGCTCGTCGTCAACGAGTACGGCGAACTCGAAGGGCTCGTCACGCCCGAAGACATCATCGAGGAGCTGATCGGCGAATTCACGACGTCGATGCCGCGCAGCGAACGCGCGGGCGGCTGGGACGAGAACGGCGAATGCATCGTCTCGGCCAGCATGCCGCTGCGCGAACTGAACCGCTGGCTGCACCTGAAATTGCCGACCGACGGGCCGAAGACGCTGAACGGACTGGTTCTCGAGATCCTCGAGGAAATTCCGGAAGACGACGTGTGCCTGAAAATCGGCGACGTGATGCTCGAAGTGATGCGCAGCGACGATCAGGCAGTACGCACCGTCAAGCTCTTCAAGCCGCGCGGCACGCGTACCGGACGCACCGCCACGCGCTAACCGAACGGCCGACTGCCGGCGCCGCCCGCGACGCGCGATCATCTGCGCATCACGGTCAACAGGCGGCCCGCGTGCCGGCTCACATGCATTTCCCTTCCCCCGGGGCGCCGCTGCACACGCAGTCGCCGCCCGCGCATTCCGACGCGCCAGCCGCCGCGCCCCATGCACTCGATGCGGCGCAGCTCGACGATGCCCCCGCCGTACGCCTGCTGACGGACACGCTGCATGCGGCGCGTGTGCGCGACGCGTCGGACATCCACGTCGAGCCGTTCGAGGCCGGCTGGCGCATCCGTCTGCGCATCGACGGCGTGCTGCATGAACATGCGCGCCCGCCGCTGCACCTGCGCGATGCGCTCGTCACGCGGATCAAGGTGCTCTCGCGCATGGACATCGCCGAGCGGCGGCTTCCGCAGGACGGCCGGCTGCGCATCGCGATCGACGACGGCACGCGCGGCGACTACCGCGTCAGTTCGCTGCCCACGCTGTTCGGCGAAAAGCTCGTGCTGCGGCGGCTCGAAACGCTGCCGCCCGATCTCACGCTTGCCAACCTCGGCTTCGACGCGCGGCAGGCCGCCGCGATGGAGGCCGCGATCCGCGCGCCGCATGGCCTCGTGCTCGTCACGGGACCGACCGGCAGCGGCAAGACGCTGTCGCTCTACTGCGCGCTGCAGATGCTCGATCGCGACGCGCACAACGTCTGCACGGTGGAAGATCCCGCCGAAATCCAGCTCGACGGAATCAACCAGGTGGGAGTCGCCGACAAAGCGGGGCTCACGTTCGCGACGGCGCTGCGCGCGCTGTTGCGGCAGGACCCGGACGTCATCATGGTCGGCGAGATTCGCGATGCGGAGACGGCCGATGTCGCGATCAAGGCCGCGCAGACGGGCCATCTCGTGCTGTCGACGCTGCACACGAACGACGCACCGGCCGCCGTCGCTCGGCTGCTCGACATCGGCGTCGCGCCGTACAACCTCGCGGCCGCACTGCACCTCGTCACCGCGCAGCGTCTCGTCCGGCGCCTGTGCGTCGCGTGCCGCGTGCATTCGGACGCATCGGCGCACGCGCTGCGGGAAGCCGGCTGCGACCCGGCGGCGCTGGCAGCCGGCTGGCGGCCGTTCGTCGCGCGCGGCTGTTCCGCCTGTCACGGCATCGGCTATCGCGGCCGCATCGGCCTGCATCAGACGATGCCGGTATCGCCCGGGCTGGCCGAGCGCATCGTCGCGCGGGCGAGCGTCGGCGAGCTCGCGCAATGCGTGGCGGCCGAGGGCGTGCGCACGCTGCGCGACGCGGCATTCGCGCGCGTCCTGGACGGCACGACGAGCATCGCGGAAGCCGTCGCCGCCGCCCCCGCGGTGTGAGCATGCGCAGGCCACCGCGCGAAACCCGCTTTGCATGGCGCGGCCGCCATCGCGACGGCTCGCCCCGCCGCGGGACCGTCATCGCCTTCGACGCCGCGGCCGCGCGCGCCACGCTCGCGCGCGACGGCATCGCGGTACTGTCGCTCGACGTTCGCGGGCCGGCCCGTCCGCCTGCGGCGGCCGCGCGCGACATCACACGCTTCACGCGCCAGCTCGCGAGCCTGCTGCAGGCCGGCCTGCCGCTCGCGCCGTCGCTCGAGATGCTCGCGCGCACCCGTACGCGCGACGGCGTGCCGCGCATCGCCGCGGGGCTTGCCCGTGAGATCGTCGGCGGTCAGCGCTTCGCCGATGCGCTCGCACGCTATCCATCGCAATTCGGCACGCTGTATCGCCAGTTGATCGAGGTCGGCGAGGCGTCCGGTTCGCTCGGCATCGTGCTGACGCGGGTTGCGGAACACCGCGAGCGCGCCGATGCGCAATGGCGCAAGCTGCGTGCCGCACTCGCGTATCCGGCCGCCGTCATCCTGTTCGCGCTCGCGATCTCGTCAGCGTTGATGGTGTGGGTCGTGCCGACCTTCCGGCAGATCTTCGACGGCTTCGGCGCCGCCCTGCCCGCGCCGACCCGCGCACTGCTCGCGCTGTCCTCCGCGCTGTCGGCATGGGGCGGCATGCTCCTGGCCGGTGCGGCCACGACGGGGCTCGCCGCGCAGCACGCACTTCGGCGCTCGGCCGCGCTACGCCATGCGCTAGCGCGGCGCCTGCTGCGCGCGCCGCTCGCGGGCAGCGCGCTGGAACGGTTCGCGGCCGCACGCTGGTGCCGCTCGCTGGCGACCCTGCTCGGCGCCGGCGTGCCGCTCGCCGATGCGTTCGCCACGCTCGAGCGCACCGCCGGCCATCCGGTGTTCGCGCACGCCACCGCGCACATCGCCGCACGCGTGCTGCGCGGCGTGCGTCTGGCCGATGCGATGCATTCGGCCGGCTGCTTTCCGGACGACGTCGTGCAACCGATCGCCGTCGCCGAGGAAACTGGTGCGCTCGACACGATGCTCGCCGACATCGCCGCATTGTGCGAACGCCAGCTCGACGCGCGTCTCGATACGCTCGCGGCACTGGGCGAACCGTTGATCGTGATCGTCCTGGGCGCACTCGTCGGCGGCCTCGTGATCGCGATGTACCTGCCGATCCTTCAGCTCGGCAACGTGGTGTAGCATCGCAACCGATTCTGTCGCCTTTTAGTCCAACCTCGAGCCTCATGACGCCAGCGCCCCTGTCCGCCGTTTCCGATTCGCCCGAGAGCACGCTGCTCGCGCTGGCGATGCTGCCGCCCGCGCTGCAGTATGCGTTCGCGGTCGTCATCGGCCTTTGCATCGGCAGTTTCCTGAACGTGGTCGTGCACCGGTTGCCCGTGATGATGCAGCGCGCGTGGCAGGCCGAGATCGCCGAAGCGACCGGCGCCGCGGGCGCCCCGCCCGACGACGGTTATCCGCCGCGCTACGATCTGTGGCGCCCGCGCAGCGCCTGCCCGCACTGCGGCCACGTGTTGCGCGCCTGGGAAAACATTCCGCTCCTTAGCTACCTGATGCTGCGCGGCCGCTGCCGGCGCTGCGGCCATGCAATCGGCATCCGCTATCCGCTCGTCGAACTCGCGTGCGCACTGCTCGCGGCCAGCTCGCTCGCGGCGTTCGGCCCGACCGTCGCCGCGTTCGCCGCGTTCGCGCTGTGCGCGGCGCTGCTCGCGATGAGTGCGATCGATATCCGGACCGGCTACCTGCCCGACTCGATGACGCTGCCGTTGCTGTGGGCCGGGCTCGTGCTGAACCTCGGCGGCACTTTCACGTCGCTGCGCTCGGCCGTGATCGGCGCGATGGCCGGCTACCTGTTCCTGTGGTCGATCTACTGGCTGTTCAAATGGCTGCGCGGCATCGAGGGCATCGGTTTCGGCGACCTGAAGCTGCTTGCCGCGCTCGGCGCATGGATGGGCTGGGCCGCACTGCCGCAAGTCGTGCTGTTCGCGGCGGTGACCGGCGCGGTCGTCGGGCTCGTCGCGACCTGGCGCGGCCGCATGCGCTTCGAGGAGCCGATCCCGTTCGGCCCGTTCCTCGCGGCCGGCGGCGTCGCCACGCTGTTTTTCGGCACCCCTTTCTATGCGGCGCTCGGAGGCTGACATGTTTTCAGTAGGACTCACGGGCGGCATCGGCAGCGGCAAGACGACCGTTGCCGACCTGTTCGGCGCCCGTGGCGCATCGCTCGTCGATACCGACCTGATTGCCCACCGCATCACCGCACCGGGCGGCCTCGCGATGCCGGCGATCGAGCAGGCCTTCGGCCACGGCTTCGTGGCCGCCGACGGCTCGCTCGATCGCGCGAAGATGCGCACGCTGATCTTCAGCGACGACGACGCGCGCCGGCGCCTCGAAGCGATCACGCATCCGCTGATCCGCGCGGAGACCGATCGCGAGGCGCGCGAAGCACGGGGCCCGTACGTGATGTTCGTCGTGCCGTTGCTCGTGGAATCAGGCACGTGGAAGGCGCGCAGCAATCGTGTGCTCGTCGTCGACTGCCCGGTCGAAACGCAGATCGCGCGCGTGATGCGACGCAACGGTTTCACGCGCGAACAGGTCGAAGCGATCATCGCGCGCCAGGCGACGCGCGAAGCGCGCCTCGCTGCAGCCGACGACGTGATCGTCAACGACGCGGTCACGCCCGACGCGCTCGCCGCCCAGGTCGATGCACTGCACCAACGCTATGTCGGATTCGCGGCCGCCGCGCACTGAGCCTCGCACGCAATCGTGATGGTGTACGAAATTGGCGCGTTGCTAGGGTAGAGAGGGGGCATTAGAATGTCCTTCATTGTTTCAATCCCTACCCAAGAGGCGAGCGCGCTTGATTCTTTACGAGTATCCGTTCAACGAGCGAATTCGCACGCTGTTGCGTCTCGAAGATCTGTTCGAGCGCTTCGCGTTCTTTTTGGCTCAGGAGGACCCGCGTGAGCACCACGTCGCGCTGACGACGCTGTTCGAAATCGCCGAGGTAACGGGCCGCGCGGACCTGAAATCGGATCTGATGAAGGAGCTCGAACGTCAACGCCAGACGCTCGCCCCCTTTCGCGGCAATCCGGGCATCGAGCAGAACGCGCTCGAGGCCGTGCTCGGCGAAATCGAGCAGACGCTCGCGAATCTCGCGCAGATGCAGGGCAAGACCGGCCAGCATCTCGTCGACAACGAGTGGCTCGCCAGCATCCGCAGCCGCGCGGTGATTCCGGGCGGCACGTGCAAGTTCGACCTGCCGTCATACTACGCGTGGCAGCAATGGCCGGCCGAGCAGCGGCGCCAGGACATCGCGAAGTGGATTCTGCCGATGCTGCCGTTGCGCGACGCCGCGGCGATCGTACTGCGGCTCGCGCGCGAATCGGGTCAGGCGTCGAAGGTCATGGCGATGCAGGGCAGCTACCAGCAGATGCTGTCCGGGCGCAGCTACCAGTTGATGCAGGTGCGGGTGCCACCGGAGCTGCGCGTGATTCCCGAAGCGAGCGCCAACAAATACATGTTGTGGGTACGGTTCACCATGCAGGACGGCGACGTGCGGCCGCGTGCGGTGGACATCGACGTACCGTTCCATCTGACCCTGTGTAATCTGTAACGGCCGCGTGCCGGTTCAACGCTTTCGTATGACTACCGTTGTGAAATGTCCGTCGTGCGGCGCAGAAGTGCGCTGGACGCCTGAAAACAAGTTCCGTCCCTTCTGTTCGGCCCGCTGCAAGCAGCTCGACCTTGGCGCATGGGCCGCGGAAAAGTATCGGATCGGCGGCGCCTCCGACGAGGGTCCGTCGTCGGAAGAGGACAGCACGGACAACCGCCGCGACAGCTGAGCGGCGCGCGGTGCCGCCGCCCACTGATATGGCCCGCGTTTCAGACGGGCCGCCACGGCGTCATTGCGACGCCGCTTCCTTCTCGAGCAGTTCGAGCACCGGCAGCGCCGCCGGCAACAGCGGCGCGACCTCGACCGGCAGTTGCTGCCATACGAACGCCTGCCCTTCCTTGCTGTGCGGCTCGCCCGTCCAGCCCGTCACCTTGCAGAAATAGAGCCGCACGTACGCGTGCGGATAATCGTGCTCGAGCGTGTGCCACCGGTGGCTGGCCGTGACTTCGATGCCGAGTTCCTCGTGCAGCTCGCGCGCCAGCGCGTCCTCGACGCTTTCGCCGGCCTCCAGCTTGCCGCCCGGAAACTCCCAGTAACCTTCGTACGGCTTGCCCTGCAGGCGTTGCGCGAGCAGATAGCGCCCGTCCGGCTGCACCATCACGCCGACCGCGACTTCCGTCACCTTGCGGCCGTCCGGCGCCCGCACGGCGCCCTGTGCCAGATCCGCGCTCATGCCTGCTCCTTGCGACCCGACCAGTCACGCGCGAACTGCCACGCGACGCGGCCCGAGCGCGAACCACGCTCGAGCGCCCATACGAGCGCGTCGCCGCGTGCCGTCTCGATCTCCGTCTCCGGGCAGCCGAAGTGACGCAGCCAGTGCGCGACGATGTCGAGGTAGTCGTCCTGCTTGAACGGATAGAAACTGACCCACAGCCCGAAGCGCTCCGACAGCGAGATCTTCTCCTCGACGACTTCGCCAGGGTGAATCTCGCCGTCCGGCAGATGCTTGTACGACTCGTTGTCGCTCATGTACTCGGGCAGCAGATGGCGGCGGTTCGACGTCGCGTAGATCAGCACGTTGTCCGACTGCGCGGCGATCGACCCGTCGAGCGCGACCTTCAGCGCCTTGTAGCCCGATTCGCCGTCCTCGAACGACAGGTCGTCGCAAAACACGATGAACCGCTCCGGACGCTGCGAGATCAGGTCGACGATGTCGCCGAGATCGTGCAGATCGTCCTTGTCGACTTCGATCAGGCGCAGCCCGTCGTTCGCGTACGCATTCAGGCACGCCTTGATCAGCGACGACTTGCCGGTGCCGCGTGCGCCCGTCAGCAGCACGTTGTTGGCCGGCTTGAGCTGCACGAACTGCCGCGTGTTCTGGTCGATCAGCGCTTTCTGGCGATCGATGTTGTGCAGGTCGCCGAGCGTGATCGACGACACGGCCGGTACCGGCTGCAGGTAACCGCGCCCCTGGCGCTTGCGCCAGCGGAACGCATACGCCGCGTTCCAGTCGATGGCCGCCGGTGCGGGCGGCAGCATCCCTTCGAGACGGCCGAGCAGCGCTTCCGCGCGCGTCAGAAACTGTTCAAGCTTGTCCATGTCGTTCGAGCGCTCCCGATCAGGAGCGGTAATCCGCGTTGATGCTCACGTAATCGTGCGACAGGTCACACGTCCAGACGGTGGCCTGCGCGTCGCCACGGCCGAGCAGCACGCGGATCGTGATCTCGCTCTGCTTCATCACGCGCTGGCCGTCCTCTTCCTGGTAGGCCGGGTTGCGGCCGCCCGCCTTCGCGACGAGCACATCGTCCAGATAGAGGTCGATCTTGCCGACGTCGAGATCCGCGACGCCCGCATAGCCGATCGCCGCGAGAATCCGGCCCAGGTTGGGGTCGGATGCGTAGAAGGCCGTCTTTACAAGCGGCGAATGGCCGATCGCGTACGCGATCTGGCGGCATTCGGCGACGCTCTTGCCGCCTTCGACCTGCACCGTCATGAATTTCGTCGCGCCTTCGCCGTCGCGCACGATCAGTTGCGACAGCACCTGCGCGACTTCCGTCACCGCGTCGCGCAGCGCCGCATAGGCCGGCGAATCGGTCGACGTGATCGCCGGCAGCGTGCTCTTGCCCGATGCGATCAGGATGAACGAGTCGTTCGTCGACGTGTCGCCGTCGATCGTGATGCAGTTGAACGAGCGGTCGGCGACTTCCTTGACGAGCGTGTCGAGCACCGGCTGCGCGACGTTCGCATCGAACGCGAGGAAGCCGAGCATCGTCGCCATGTTCGGCTTGATCATGCCCGCGCCCTTGCTGATGCCCGTCAGCGTGACCGTGTGGCCGTCGATCGTCACCTGGCGCGACGTCGCCTTCGGCAGCGTGTCGGTCGTCATGATCGCCTGCGCGGCATCGAACCAGTTCGCGGCGTTGCGGTTCGCGAGCGCGGCCGGCAAGCCGGCCTTCAGACGATCGATCGGCAGCGGCTCGAGGATCACGCCGGTCGAGAACGGCAGCACCTGCGCCGGCTCGATGCCCGCGAGACGCGCGAGTTCCGTGCACGTTTCACGGGCGTTCACGAGGCCCGGCTCGCCGGTGCCCGCGTTCGCGTTGCCCGTATTCACGACCAGCGCACGGATGCCCGCGCCGCCCGCACGCACCTTCGCCAGGTGCTCGCGGCAAACGGTGACCGGCGCCGCGCAGAAACGGTTTTCGGTGAACACGCCCGCGACCGTCGCGCCTTCGTCGACGGAGATGACCAGCACGTCCTTGCGATTCGGCTTGCGGATGTTCGCTTCCGCCCAGCCGAGCGTGACGCCGGCGACGGGATGCAGTTGGGCGGGATCGATCGACGGAAAATTGACAGCCATGGGGCACACCTGCCGGATGGAAAATGCCGGCACGCGCCGGCATCGATTGGAAGAACCGGCGGCCGCACGCGCGGGCCGCCACAACTCACATCACTGACTCGAAGCTTCGAACGACGCGGCACGCATGACGCGCGCCGCCGCCGATCATGACAGCTTCCCGTGACATTGCTTGTACTTCTTGCCGCTGCCGCACGGGCACGGATCGTTGCGGCCGACCTTCGGCATTTCGCCGCCGGGGCCGCTGTGCGTCATCGCGCTGCCGACCATGTCGGCCGTCGCCGTGGCCGCCGCGGCTGCGGTGACGTTCGCGACCGGCGCGCCGGCGTCCGCGTAGTCGGCGTGCTGGTATTCGACGTTCTCGAGATGACCGCCGCGCTCCTCGATCTGCTCGGCCGCCTCTTCCAGCTGCTCCGGCGACTGGATCTGCACGTTCATCACGACGCGCGTGACTTCCTGCTTGATCGCGTCGAGCATCGCGGCGAACAGCTCGAACGCCTCGCGCTTGTACTCCTGCTTCGGGTTCTTCTGCGCATAGCCGCGCAGGTGGATGCCCTGGCGCAGGTGGTCGAGCGCTGCGAGGTGCTCGCGCCACAGGCGATCGACCGTCTGCAGCATCACCGAGCGCTCGAATGCGCTGAACGATTCGCGGCCGACCATCGCGACCTTCGCCTCGTACTGCTCGTCGGCGGCCGTCATCACGGCGTCGAGGATCTCCTCGGCGGTGATCGACGACGACTCGTTCACCATTTCCTGGATCGCGAGATCGAGCTGCCAGTCGTTGCGCAGCGCTTCCTCGAGCTCGGGCACGTCCCACTGCTCTTCGATGCTGCCTTCCGGCACGAACTGGCGGACGACTTCGGTGATCACGCCGTGACGCATCGCGGTGATCGTCTCGGTGATGTCGTGCGCCTCGAGCAGCTCGTTGCGCTGCTGGTAGATCACCTTGCGCTGGTCGTTCGACACGTCGTCGTATTCGAGCAGCTGCTTGCGGATGTCGAAGTTGCGCGCTTCGACCTTGCGCTGCGCCGATTCGATCGACCGCGTGACGATGCCCGCCTCGATCGCCTCGCCTTCCGGCATCTTCAGGCGATCCATGATCGAGCGCACGCGGTCGCCCGCGAAGATGCGCAGCAGCGGGTCGTCGAGCGACAGGTAGAAGCGCGACGAGCCCGGATCGCCCTGGCGGCCCGCACGGCCGCGCAGCTGGTTGTCGATCCGGCGCGATTCGTGGCGCTCGGTGCCGATGATGTGCAGGCCGCCCGCGGCCTTCACCTCCTCGTGCAGCGTTTCCCACTCGTCGTGCAGCTTCTGGATGCGGCGCGCCTTTTCGTCGGCCGGGATCGCATCGTCGGCCTCGATGAACGCCGCCTGCTTCTCCGCGTTGCCGCCGAGCACGATGTCGGTACCGCGGCCGGCCATGTTGGTCGCGATCGTGATGCGCTTCGGACGGCCGGCTTCCGCGACGATCGCCGCTTCACGCTCGTGCTGCTTCGCGTTCAGCACTTCGTGTGGCAGCCCGGCCTGCTTCAGCAGGTGCGACAGCAGTTCGGAGTTCTCGATCGACGTCGTGCCGACCAGCACCGGCTGGCCACGCTCGTAGCAGTCGCGGATGTCGCGGATCACCGCGTCGTAGCGCTCCTTGGCCGTCTTGTAGATCTGGTCCTGCTTGTCGATCCGCTTCGGCGGGCGGTTGGTCGGGATCACGACCGTCTCGAGGCCGTAGATCTCGTTGAATTCGTACGCTTCGGTGTCCGCGGTACCGGTCATGCCGGCCAGCTTCGCGTACATCCGGAAGTAGTTCTGGAACGTGATCGACGCGAGCGTCTGGTTCTCGCTCTGGATCTTCACGTGCTCCTTCGCCTCGACCGCCTGGTGCAGGCCGTCAGACCAGCGGCGGCCAGCCATCAGGCGGCCCGTGAATTCGTCGACGATGACCACTTCGCCGTTCTGCACGACGTAGTGCTGATCCTTGTGGAACAGCGTGTGGGCGCGCAGCGCCGCGTACACGTGGTGCATCAGCGTGATGTTCTGCGGCGCGTACAGGCTCTCGCCCTCGCCGATCAGGCCCCATTCGGCGAGCAGACGCTCGGCCTTCTCGTGGCCCGATTCCGTCAGGAACACCTGGCGCGCCTTCTCGTCGAGCGTGTAGTCGCCCGGCTTCTCGACGCCCGTGCCGTCGGCCTTCTCTTCGCCGATCTGGCGCTCGAGCAGCGGCGGCAGTGCGTTCATCCGCACGTACAGCTCGGTGTGATCCTCGGCCTGGCCCGAAATGATCAGCGGCGTACGCGCTTCATCGATCAGGATCGAGTCCACTTCGTCGACGACCGCGAAGTTCAGGGCCCGCTGCACGCGCGCGTCGGTCTCGTAGACCATGTTGTCGCGCAGGTAGTCGAAGCCGAATTCGTTGTTCGTGCCGTACGTGATGTCCGCCGCGTACGCCTGCTGCTTCTGGTCGTGCTCCATGCCGGACAGGTTGATGCCGACCGACAGACCGAGGAAGTTGTAGAGGCGCGCCATCCATTCGGCGTCGCGCTGCGCGAGGTAATCGTTGACGGTCACGACGTGCACGCCGCGGCCGGCCAGCGCATTCAGGTACACGGGCAGCGTCGCGACGAGCGTCTTGCCTTCGCCGGTGCGCATTTCCGCGATCTTGCCGTAGTGGAGCACCATGCCGCCGATCATCTGCACGTCGAAGTGCCGCATCTTCAGCACGCGGCGGCTCGCTTCGCGACAGACCGCGAAGGCCTCGGGCAGCAGCTTGTCGAGCGACTCGCCGGCCGCGACCCGCTGGCGGAATTCGTCCGTCTTGCCGCGCAACTGGTCGTCCGTCAGCTTCTCGATCTGCGTTTCGAGCGCATTGATCGTCGCGACGGTCTTTTGGTATTGCTTGACGAGCCGCTGGTTGCGGCTGCCAAAAATTTTCTGGAGAAAACCGGTTGTCATCGGATCGGATCCTGCGTCGCAGCACCGGCGCCCGGCGCGTGTTGCGCGCCCCGGCGCCCGAGCCTCGGCGGCTTAGCGAATTAGTGGACTCAAACGTTGAATTTTAGCACGCGGGGACGCGTGCGCCTGCGTCCTGGCCGGACGGGCATCGCGCGCCGGGGCCGGGCGGGCGGAGCCGAAAGCCGCCCGTGCACAGGCCGGCGCGGGTACAATCGGCTGCAACGTCCGCGCGCGTGCGCGCTCGAAGAAAGCCTCGATGAACCGATTTTCCAAGCGTTTCGGCCCGCTCGCCGCCTATCGCCCGCAACCCGTGTCCGAAGTGCTCGGCCGTACCGACGCTTTCGCGGCGCTGCGCGCGGGCGTCGAGCAGATCGCGTCGCTGCAGCGCGACTTGGGCGCATGCCTGCCCGACTATCTGGCGAATCACGTCGAACCGGGCTTCATCAAGGACGGCACCCTGACCCTCTTTGCCGCGCACAATGCGCTGGCAGCACGGCTGCGACAGGTCGAAGTGCGGCTGCTCGGCGACCTCCAGAAGCGCGGCTGGCCCGTGACGACGCTGCGCGTGCGCGTGCGGCCGAAGGACGCGCCGGAGCCGCCGCACGTGAAGCAGGCGCGAATGACCTCGGCCGGCGCCGCCGCGCTGCGCGACCTCGCCGACCACCTCGAACCGTCACCGCTGCAGGCCGCGCTCGCACGGATGGCGGCCCGGCACGGCGCGAAGCCGCGTTGACCGCACCGGCCATCGTCGGGGGGCAGCCAGCCAACAAAAAAGCGACCCGAGGGTCGCTTTTTTATCGCTTGCGCTGAACGCCGGTCACGCGAAGGCCGTCTGCGCGTCGAACGCGAACCCCTTCGGTGCAGCCTGCGGATCGTCGAACGTCACGATCTCGTACGCGTCTTCGTGCGCGAGCAGTTCGCGCAGCAACGCGTTGTTCAGGCCGTGGCCCGACTTGTACGCGGTGTACGACGCCAGCAGCGGGTGGCCGATCACGTACAGGTCGCCGATCGCGTCGAGCATCTTGTGCTTCACGAACTCGTCGTCGTAGCGCAGCCCGTCGTTGTTCAGGATGCGGTACTCGTCGAGCACGATCGCGTTGTCCATGCTGCCGCCGCGCGCCAGGCCGATCTCGCGCAGCATCTCGGCCTCGTGCGCGAAGCCGAACGTGCGCGCACGCGCGATCTCGCGCACGTACGACGTGGTCGCGAAATCGACCTCGAGCTCCTGGCCCGTCTTGTCGACGGCCGGGTGGCGGAAGTCGATCGAGAACTTCAGCTTGAAGCCGAAATACGGATCGAGGCGCGCGAACTTGTCGCCATCGCGGATTTCGACCGGCTTCGTCACCTTGATGAAGCGCTTCGGCGCGTTCTGCTCCTCGATGCCGGCGGACTGGATCAGGAACACGAACGTGGCCGCGCTGCCGTCCATGATCGGGATTTCCTCGGCCGTCACATCGACGTACAGGTTGTCGATGCCCAGCCCCGCACACGCGGACATCAGGTGCTCGACCGTCGACACGCGCACGCCATCCTTCTGCAACACCGACGCGAGCCGCGTGTCGCCGATCGACATCGCCGATGCGGGAATGTCGACCGGCGTGGGCAGGTCGACGCGTGAAAAGACGATGCCCGTGCCGGGCGCGGCGGGACGGAGCGTCAACTCGATCTTGCGGCCCGAGTGGACACCGATACCCACGGTCTTCACGATGGATTTGATGGTGCGCTGCTTCAACATGGTCTTCTTCGTCTTGATTGAAGATATCAATCAGGAGTTATATTCGATAGGCGGGATTATAGCGTAATTCCCTATTCAGCGCTGTCTGAAACTGCGTATCAATCTGTTTCGACAGTTTACCCGCGCCGATACGGGACGGGCCGATGCCCGGAACGGAGGCGTTTCCGGTCATCAGCCCGTGTTACAACTGCCCTGAGGCCGGTGAGCAGCGTTGCCGGAAGGCAACGGCGCACCGCACGATCAGGACGTCAACGTCGCGAGAACACTCGCCGCATCGCTCACTTCGAATTTGCCCGGCGCCTCGACGGCCAGCGTCTTGACCACACCGCCGTCAATCACCATCGCGTAGCGCAGGGAACGAATTCCCATGCCACGCGCGGACAAATCCTGCGTCAGCCCCAGCGCATGAGTGAAAGCCGCGCTGCCGTCCGCCATCATGCGCACCTTGCCCGCGGTGTGCAGATCACGTCCCCATGCGCCCATCACGAATGCGTCGTTGACGGACACGCACCAGATCTCGTCGATACCCGCCGCGCGCAATTGCTCGGCGTGCTCGACGTAGCCCGGCACATGCTGCGCCGAGCAGGTCGGCGTGAACGCGCCCGGCAATCCGAAGATCACCACCCGCTTTCCCGCAACCTGGTCGCGCACGCTGTAGGCGTTCGGCCCCAGCGTGCACCCTTCGCGCGCGTCGTCGATGAACTCGAACAGTTGCGCGTCGGGCAGCGCGTCGCCCACTTGAATCATGGCTGGTCCCTCATAGCGATACGGTTTTTCAGCGTGTTGCGGACAGCACGGCCCATCCCGCTCCGCTCAAGCGAAGAGGGCACGTTTCCCGGCCCGGCGTCGCATCCGACGCGGCCTGTTTGGGTCCGTAGCATCCGTCACGCCGGCGTTACCGCGGCAACTTCGCCGCGGCTTCGCCTGTGTTTGCGTCAGTCAGCCTGCTTGCGCAGGAAAGCCGGGATGTCGTACGTGTCGACACCCTTCTCCTGCAGCGCCTGCACGTGCGATGCCGCGGTTTCGCGCGAATTGCGCCACACCGCCGGCGTATCGAGCGCGCCGTAGTCGGCCGTGCTGACGTGATGCGGCTGCGCATAGCCGTGCGACACCGCGCTGACCGGCTGGTTGTCCGTACCCGTGCGCAGCAGCGTCATCGGGGCCGACTGCTGCTTCTTCGCAGCACGGCCCAGACCCGTCGCCACGACCGTCACGCGCAGTGCATCGCCCATCGCGTCGTCGTACACCGCACCGAAGATCACCGTCGCATCTTCCGCCGCGTAGCTCTTGATCGTGTTCATCACTTCGCGCGTTTCCGACAGGCGCAGCGAACGGCTCGACGTGATGTTGACCAGCACGCCGCGCGCGCCCGACAGATCGACGCCTTCGAGCAGCGGGCTCGCCACGGCCTGTTCCGCCGCGAGGCGTGCGCGATCGACGCCGGCGACCGTCGCCGTGCCCATCATCGCCTTGCCCTGCTCGCCCATCACCGTCTTCACGTCTTCGAAGTCGACGTTCACGAGGCCGTCGACGTTGATGATTTCCGCGATACCTGCCACCGCGTTGTTCAACACGTCGTCCGCGCACTGGAAGCACTTGTCCATCTCGGCGTCGTCGCCCATCACGTCGAACAGCTTGTCGTTCAGCACGACGATCAGCGAGTCGACGTGATCCTCCAGTTGCTGCGAGCCTGCTTCGGCGACGCGCATGCGCTTGCCGCCTTCGAACTCGAACGGCTTGCTGACGACACCAACCGTCAGAATGCCCATCTCCTTCGCGATCTGCGCGACCACCGGTGCGGCGCCCGTGCCCGTGCCACCGCCCATGCCTGCCGTGATGAACACCATGTGCGCGCCGCGCAGTGCGTCGGCGATGCGCTCACGCGCTTCTTCCGCTGCCGCACGACCCATTTCCGGCTTCGCACCGGCGCCCAGACCCGTATTGCCGAGCTGGATCACCGACGATGCGCGCGAACGCGACAGCGCCTGGGCGTCCGTGTTCATCACGATGAAGTCGACGCCCTGCACGCCGCGGTTGATCATGTGCTGGACGGCATTGCCGCCAGCGCCGCCAACGCCGACCACCTTGATGATGGTGCCGTTGGTTTCGGTTTCCAGCATTTCGAATTCCATTGTTGCCTCCGTCAAGAGAATGACTGCTACTCGGCCGTTATTCGGCAGGAGATCGGGCAACCCCCTGTCGCGCGCCAGCCGCCGGCACCAGCGCGAATTTCGATTCGGTTTGTCAGAAGTTGCTCAGGAACCATTCCTTCATCCGCGAGAACACCTGCCCCGCGTTGCCGGACTGCACGGCGACCTTGCGGCCGCGCATGCGCTGCGCACTGCCTTCGACGAGCAGCCCCATCGCCGTCGAGTAGCGCGGATTGCGCACGACGTCGGAGAGGCCGCCTGCATATTCCGGCGCGCCGATGCGCACCGGTTTCAGGAAAATGTCTTCACCGAGCTCGACCATGCCCGGCATCATCGACGCGCCGCCGGTAATGACCACGCCGGAGCTCAGGAGTTCTTCGTAACCCGACTCGCGCACGACCTGCTGCACGAGCGAGAACAGTTCCTCGACGCGCGGCTCGATCACGGCCGCGAGCGCCTGGCGCGACAGCGTGCGCGGACCGCGTTCGCCGAGGCCCGGCACTTCGACCATTTCGTCCGGATCGGCGAGCGCCTGCTTCGCGATCCCGTAGCCGACCTTGATGTCTTCCGCATCCGGCGTCGGCGTGCGCAGCGCCATCGCGATGTCGCTCGTGATCTGGTCGCCGGCGATCGGGATCACCGCCGTGTGGCGGATCGCGCCTTCGGCGAAGATCGCGATGTCCGTCGTGCCGCCGCCGATGTCGACCAGCACCACGCCGAGATCCTTCTCGTCTTCCGTCAGCACCGCCAGCGACGACGCGAGCGGCTGCAGGATCAGGTCGTTCACTTCCAGCCCGCAGCGGCGTACGCACTTGACGATGTTCTGCGCGGCGCTCACCGCGCCCGTCACGATGTGCACCTTCACTTCCAGCCGGATGCCGCTCATCCCGATCGGCTCGCGCACGTCTTCCTGGCCGTCGATGATGAATTCCTGCGTGAGGATGTGCAGCACCTGCTGGTCGGTCGGGATGTTGATCGCCTTCGCGGTCTCGATCACGCGCGCGACGTCCGTCTGCGTGACTTCCTTGTCCTTGATCGCGACCATCCCGCTCGAATTGAAGCTGCGGATGTGGCTGCCCGCGATCCCCGTGAACACGTTGGTGATCTTGCAGTCGGCCATCAGCTCGGCTTCCTCGAGCGCGCGCTGGATCGATTGCACGGTGGCCTCGATGTTGACCACCACACCTTTCTTCAGACCCTTCGACTCGCTCTGGCCGAGACCGATCACCTCGTAGTGACCCTCGCCCTTCAGCTCGGCGACGATGGCCACCACCTTCGACGTGCCGATGTCGAGGGAAACCAGCAGATCCTTGTAGTCTTTGCTCATAAAGTGCTCTTGCGTGTGATCTCTCGTTACTTCTTGCGCTTGTCGGTATCGGTCAGGAACCGCATGCCTGCCGCGCGAATCGCGAATCCGTTCGGATACCGCAGGTCCGCGTACTCGATGTCGTTGCCCCAACGCTCCGTGACGGCCGGCCACGCGGCGACCAGGCGCTGGCTCCGGTCATGCAGCGTGTCGCTGTTGCGTTCCTTGCCCAGCTCGACCTGCATGCCGTTCGACAGCTTCACCGTCCACGCGTACCGCGCCGACAGCGTCACTTCTTCCGGCGCCGCCTTCAGCGGCGCAAACCATTTCCCGAAGTCGCGATACCGCGTGACGACTTCCTTCGCACTGCCTTCCGGGCCGTCGAACGCCGGCAGTTCCTGCTCCAGCTCGCCCTGGTTCGCGGTGAACAGCTCGCCGTCGACGCTCACCAGCTGATCGCTGCCCCAGGTCCCGAGCGGTTTGTACTCCTCGAGCGTGACAGCCAGCGCATTCGGCCACACCCGGCGCACGCTCGCGTGACGCACCCACGGCATCTGCTCGAACGCCGCGCGCGCCGTATCGAGATCGACCGTGAAGAAATTGCCCTTCAGCCGGCCGACCACACCCGCGCGCACCGTCGGCGAGTTGATGTGCTCGGTATCGCCGTCGATCCGGATTTCCCGCAGCGCGAACGTCGGGCGCTGGATCAGCCAGTAGCAGCCGGCCGCCGCCAACACGAGCAGCAGCAGCGCGTACAGCGCGCTGGCGGCAAGGTTGAGTTGGCGAACGTTGTTCCACATACGTCGTTCCGTTCCTGCGTCAGTCGTTGAGCGTGAGCGACAGCACCTTCACGACCAGCTCGGAATAGCCGATGCCGACCGCGCGCGCGGCCTTCGGCGGCAGCGAGTGGTCGGTCATCCCGGGGGCCGTGTTCACTTCGAGGAAATACGCATTGCCGGCCGCGTCGAGCATGAAATCCGCGCGGCCCCAGTCGGTACAGCCGAGCACGTCGAACGCGCGGCGCGCGATGCGCTTCAGTTCCGCCTCCTGTTCCGCCGGCAGGCCGCACGGGATCAGGTACTGCGTATCGTCGGCGACGTACTTCGCGTGGTAGTCGTAGAACTCGCCCGCCGGCACGATCTTGATCAGCGGCAGGTCGAGATCGCCGGCGATGCACGCGGTATATTCGCCGCCGCCCTCGATGCTCTTCTCGACGATCACGATCTTGTCGTGCGTCGCGGCTTCCTCGAGCGCGGCCGGCAGCGCGTCGGCCGTCTTCACCTTCAGCACCGCGACGCTCGAGCCTTCGCTCGCCGGCTTCACGAACAGCGGCAGGCCGAGCTTCGCGACGATGTCGGTCGCGCGCGCGGCCAGGTCGTCGCCGCGCATCACCGTCTCGAACGGCGGCGTCGGCACGCCCGTCTGCTGCCACACGAGCTTCGTGCGGAATTTGTCGAGGCCGAGCGCCGAGCCCAGCACGCCGCTGCCCGTGTAGCGAATCCCGTAGAAATCGAGCGCGCCCTGGATCTGGCCGTTCTCGCCGTAGCCGCCGTGCAGCGCGTTGAACGCGCGCACGAAGCCTTCGTCCTTCAGCGCCGACAGCGGCCGCTCGGCCGGGTCGAACGGATGCGCGTCGACGCCCGCATCCCGCAGGCCCTGCAGCACGAGGCGGCCCGAGGTGAGCGACACCTCGCGCTCGGCGGATTCGCCGCCGAACAACACCGCCACCTTGCCGAAACGTTTCGGATCGATCCCGCTCATGTCATGCCTTCTGTTGAATGTGTTGCACGAGCTTCGCCGGCACGCCGCCGATCGAACCCGCTCCCATCGTGATCACCACGTCGCCGTTCTGCGCGACTTTCGCCAAAGCGTCCGGCACGTCGTCGACCGTCGCGACGAACACCGGGTCGACCTTGCCCACCGCGCGCAGCGCACGCGACAGCGCGTCGCCGCTGGCCGTCGGGATCGCGGCCTCGCCGGCCGCGTAGACTTCCGTCAGCACCAGCGCATCGACCGTCGACAGCACGTTGACGAAATCGTCGAAGCAGTCGCGCGTGCGCGTGTAGCGGTGCGGCTGGAACGCCAGCACGAGGCGGCGGCCCGGGAACGCGCCGCGCGCGGCCGCGATCGTCGCCGCCATCTCGACCGGGTGATGACCGTAGTCGTCGATCAGCGTGTACTGGCCGCCGTCCGCGCTCGGCACGTCGCCGTAGCGCTGGAAGCGCCGGCCGACGCCGTTGAATTCCGCCAGCGCCAGCTGGATCGCGTCGTCCGACACGCCGAGATCGGTTGCGATCGCGATCGCCGCGAGCGCGTTCTGCACGTTGTGCAGGCCCGGCATGTTCAGCACGACCGCGAGCGGCGCGCGCCCTTCGCGGATCACCGTGAAGTGCATCCGGCCGTCGCGCGCGTCGATGTCTTCCGCGCGCACCTGCGCGTCCGGCGACAGGCCGTAGCGCACGACCGGCTTCGAGATGAACGGAATGATCTGCCGCACGTTCGGATCGTCGACGCACACCACCGCGCTGCCGTAGAACGGCAGGCGCTGCGTGAATTCGATGAACGCCTGCTTGAGCCGCGCGAAATCGTGGCCGTAGGTGTCCATGTGGTCGGCGTCGATGTTCGTGATGACTTCGATCACCGGATACAGGTTCAGGAACGACGCATCCGACTCGTCGGCCTCGGCGACGATGAAGTCGCCCGTGCCGAGCCGCGCGTTCGCGCCGGCGCTGATCAGCCGGCCGCCGATCACGAAGGTCGGGTCCAGCCCGCCCGCGGCGAGCACGCTCGCGACGAGGCTCGTCGTCGTGGTCTTGCCGTGCGTGCCGGCGATCGCGATGCCCTGCTTCAGGCGCATCAGCTCCGCCAGCATCACCGCGCGCTGCACGATCGGCACGCCCTGGTGGCGCGCGGCCAGCACTTCCGGGTTGTCCGAGCGCACGGCCGTCGACACGACGACCGCGTTCGCGCCCTCGATGTTCGCCGCATCGTGGCCGATCGCGATCCGCGCGCCCAGCGCCTCGAGGCGATCGGTCACCGCATTGCGCGACAGGTCCGAGCCGCTGACCGCGTAGCCGAGGTTGACGAGCACTTCGGCGATGCCGCTCATGCCCGCGCCGCCGATCCCGACGAAATGAATGTGTTTGACGATGTGTTTCATTGCAGTTGTTCCAGGTTCGCGCCGGCCGCCTTCGCGCAGACGCGCGCGACTTCGTCGGTGGCCTCGGGCTTCGCGAGCGCGCGCGAACGTTCCGCCATGTCCGCGAGCGATGCCCGCGACTGGCCGCGCAGCCAGTCGGCGAGCAGCTCCGCCGACAGGTCGCGTTGTTGCACCAGCACGGCCGCGCCCGCATCGGCGAGAAACGCGGCGTTGGTCGTCTGGTGATCGTCGACCGCGTACGGGAACGGCACGAACAGCGCCGCCACACCCACCGCCGCGATCTCCGACACCGTCATCGCGCCCGACCGGCAGATCACCAGATCCGCCGCCGCATACGCGGCCGCCATGTCGTCGATGAACGGTACGAGCCGCACGTCCTCGCCGGCCGCGAAACCGGCCGCTTCGTAATTCGCCTTCAGTGCCTCGATGTGCTTCACGCCGGCCTGGTGCACGACGCGCGGGCGCTCGCCCGGCGCCAGCAGCGCCAGCGCGCGCGGCACGACTTCGTTGAGCGCGGCCGCCCCGAGGCTGCCGCCGACGACCAGCACGTTCAACGGGCCGCTGCGCGACGCATAGCGTGCGTGGGGCGGTTCCGTGTGCGCCAGTTCCGCGCGAATCGGGTTACCCGTCCATTCCGCGTGCGGCAGCGCGCCGGGGAACGCGACGAGCACGCGCTTCGCGAGTTTCGCGAGCACCTTGTTGGTCAGGCCCGCGATCGAATTCTGTTCATGCAGCACGAGCGGACGCCCCGACAGCGCGGTCATCACGCCCGCCGGGAACGTGATGTAGCCGCCCATCCCGAGCACGACGTCCGGCCGCACGCGGCGCAGCGCGCCGAGGCTCTGCCAGCATGCGCGCAGCAGGTTGACCGGCAGCGTCAGCTTGGTCTTCAGCCCCTTGCCGCGCAGCCCGCCGAACCGCACGTACTCCATCGGAATGCCGTGCTTCGGCACCAGCGTCGCTTCCATCCCGGCCGGGTTGCCGAGCCATACGACGCGCCAGCCCGCCGCTTCCATCCGGTGCGCGACCGCGAGCCCCGGGAACACGTGGCCCCCGGTGCCGCCTGCCATCACCATCAGCGTGCGTTGCGACGCGGTCATACCTTCCCTCCGCGCATCAGCACCCGGTTCTCGTAGTCGACCCGCAGCAGCACCGCGAGCGCGACACAGTTCAGCAGGATGCCGGAGCCGCCATAGCTCACGAGCGGCAGCGTCAGCCCCTTGGTCGGCAGCAGCCCGAGGTTCACGCCCATGTTGATGAACGTCTGCGCGCCGAACCAGATGCCGATGCCCTTCGCCATCAGGCCCGCGAACGTGCGATCGAGCGCGAGCGCCTGGCGGCCGATTTCGAACGCGCGACGCACGATCCAGTAGAACAGCAGGATCACGACCAGCACGCCGATGAAGCCGAGTTCCTCGCCGATCACCGCGAGGATGAAGTCGGTATGCGCTTCCGGCAGGTAGTTCAGCTTTTCGACACTGCCGCCGAGGCCGACGCCGAACCACTCGCCGCGGCCGAACGCGATCAGCGAGTGCGTGAGCTGGTAAGCCTTGCCCTGCGCGTAGCGCTCGTCCCACGGATCGAGATACGCGAAGATCCGCTCGCGACGCCACGGCGACAGCCACACGAGCATCGTGAACGTGCCGACCGCCGTCGCGACGAGGCCGCCGAACAGCTTGCCGTTCACGCCGCCGAGGAACAGCACGCCCATCGCGATCGCGGCGACGACCATGAACGCGCCCATGTCGGGCTCGAGCAGCAGCAGCGCGCCGACCAGGCCGACCGCGAACGCCATCGGCAGGAAGCCCTTCGCGAAGCTCTGCATGTATTCCTGCTTGCGCACCGTGTAGTTCGCCGCGTAGATCGTCACCGCGAGCTTCATGATTTCCGACGGCTGCATGTTCGTGATGCCGAGCGGAATCCAGCGGCGCGCACCGTTCACGCCCTTGCCGACGTGCGGGATCAGCACGATCACGAGGCCGACCAGCGCGATCAGGAAAAGATGCGGCGCGTACTTGTCCCAGGTCGACACCGGCACGCGGAACGCGAGCACCGCCGCGATGAACGCGACGGTGAGCGACACGCAGTGGCGCATCAGGAACGCGTAATCGTGATACGACGCGTATTTCGGCGAATCGGGCATCGCGATCGACGCCGAATACACCATCACGACGCCGAGTCCGAGCAGCGCGATCGCGACCCACAGCAGCGAATAGTCGAAATCGAGCATCCGCGAACGGCTCGGGCGCACGCCGTTGACGACGCTCGCGAGGCCGCCCGTCGCGGCGCGCGTGGCCGATGCGACGCGGCCGCCCGCGGCATTGCCGCCGGTGTCGCGCCGGTCGTTGAAGCGGGAGACGAGGCGATCGGACCAGCTCATGGCGTCGCTCCTTTGTCGATGGCGATTGCGTCGACCGCCGCGCGGAACACTTCCGCGCGATGGGCGTAGTTCCTGAACATGTCGAGGCTCGCGCAGGCAGGCGACAGCAACACCGCATCGCCCGGCTCGGCGAGCTCGGCTGCTGCGTGCACCGCTGCTTCGAGCGTCGCGTGGTCGGCGAGCGGCACGCCCGTTTCGGCGAGCGTGTCGCGGATCACCGGCGCGTCGCGCCCGATCAGCATCACCGCGCGGCACCAGCGCGCGACCGGCGCGACCAGCGGCGCGAAATCCTGCCCCTTGCCGTCGCCGCCCGCGATCAGCACGATCTTCTGCGCGAGCCCGTCGAGCGCGGCTACCGTCGCGCCGACGTTCGTGCCCTTGCTGTCATCCACATAGTCGACGTCGTCGATCGTCGCGATCACTTCGACGCGATGTGCTTCGCCGCGGTATTCGCGCAGTGCGTGCAGCAACGGTGCGGCCGGAAGGTCGATCGCGCGCGCGAGCGCGAACGCGGCCAGCGCGTTCGCCGCGTTGTGCAGCCCGCGGATGCGCAGCGCGTCGGCCGGCATCAGGCGCTTTTGCGCGATGTCGGGCGTATGCGCGGCGTCGCGCTTGCGCCGGCGGGTCGTGGTCGCTTCATCCGGCGCGTCGCGATCGACGGCTTCCACCAGCCATGCGATGCCGTTGTCGCGCGACAGCCCGTAGTCGCCGTCCTGCGTCGGCTCGTTCAGGCCGAACGTGACCGTGCGCGGCGCGTCGGCCGCGCCAACTGCGGGAGCGAACTTCATCACGGCTGCGTCGTCGCGGTTCAGCACGCGCGTCGTCGTCGCGCCGAAGATCCGGCCCTTTGCCTGCGCGTACGCGTCGAAGCTGCCGTGCCAGTCGAGGTGGTCCTGCGTGATGTTGAGGATCGCGGCCGCATCGGGCGCGAACGTGCGCGCGGTCTCGAGCTGGAAGCTCGACAGTTCGAGCACCCAGACGTCGGGCAGCGCGGTTTCGTCGATCGCGCTCGCGAGCCGGTCGAGCATCGCCGGGCTGATGTTGCCCGCGACGGCGACCTTCTTGCCCGAACGCTGGCACAGCAGGCCCGTGAGGCTCGTCGTCGTGGTCTTGCCGTTGGTGCCGGTAATCGCGAGCACCTTCGGCTGGTAGCCGCTCGTGCCGAGCGCGCGCAGCGCCTGCGCGAAGAATTCCAGTTCGCCCCATACCGCGACACCGCGCTCGTTCGCGGCCGCGACCAGCGTCGCGAGCGCCGGCTCCAGCGGCGACAGGCCGGGGCTCAGTCCGACGATCTCGACGCCGCCGTCGAGCAGCGCGGGCGTGAACGCCCCGCCGACGAATTCCGCATCGATGCCTTCGGCCTGCAGCGCGGCAAGGTTCGGCGGCGCCTCGCGGGTATCGGCAATACGCAGCCGGCACCCGTGCCTCGCGCACCATCGCGCGATCGCGAGACCCGATTCCCCGAGCCCCAGTACGAGCACCATCGGCCGTTGCCGATCTCCAAACATCTCGCCAGACATCCTTGTTACCTTTCCTTTACCGCAGCTTGAGGGTGGTCAGACCGAACAGGCACAACATCAACGTGATGATCCAGAAACGCACGACCACCTGCGTTTCCTTCCAGCCGGACAATTCGAAATGGTGATGCAGCGGCGCCATCTTCAGCAGGCGCCGCCCTTCGCCGTAACGCTTCTTCGTGTACTTGAACCACGACACCTGCAGCATCACCGACAGCGTTTCCGCGACGAAGATGCCGCCCATGATGAACAGCACGATTTCCTGGCGCACGATCACCGCGACCGTGCCGAGCGCGCCGCCCAGCGCCAGCGCGCCGACGTCGCCCATGAACACCTGCGCGGGGTGCGTGTTGTACCAGAGGAACGCGAGCCCGGCCCCGCCCATCGCGGAACAGAAGATCAGCAGCTCGCCCGCGCCCGGGATGTGCGGGAACAGCAGGTATTTTGAATAGACCGCGCTGCCCATCACGTACGCGAACACACCGAGCGACGCGCCCACCAGCACGACCGGCATGATCACGAGGCCGTCGAGACCGTCGGTCAGGTTCACCGCGTTGCTCGCGCCGACGATCACGAAGTAGGTCAGCACGATGAAGCCCCACACGCCGAGCGGGTAGCTGATCGACTTCAGGAACGGCAGCATCAGGTCGGCGCGCGCCGGCAGCCCCATCGACAGGCCGCTCCGCACCCACGCCATGAACAGGTCGAACACGCGCACGTTGTTCGCCTCGGACACGCTGAACGCGAGATAGACGGCCGCGAACAGCCCGATCACCGATTGCCAGAAATACTTCTCGCGCGACGACATCCCGCGCGGGTCCTTGTGGACGACCTTGCGGTAGTCGTCGAC
This sequence comes from Burkholderia sp. E168m15, assembly GCF_016586105.1. Taxonomy (NCBI): domain Bacteria; kingdom Pseudomonadati; phylum Pseudomonadota; class Betaproteobacteria; order Burkholderiales; family Burkholderiaceae; genus Burkholderia; species Burkholderia sp. E168m15. The sequence goes on along the minus strand of NZ_BCPO01000017.1, from coordinate 17,254 downwards.
CCAGCCGATCACGCCGAAGCCGAACGTGACGAGCATCACGATCCAGATGAAACGGTTCGTCAGGTCGCCCCACAGCAGCGTCGCGACCGCGATGCCGATCAGGATCAGCACGCCGCCCATCGTCGGCGTGCCGGACTTGACGAGGTGGGTCTGCGGGCCATCCTTGCGCACGGCCTGCCCGACCTTCATTTGCGTCAGCTTGCGGATCACCCACGGACCGCACACGAGCCCGATCCCGAGCGCGGTGATGGTGGCCATCACCGCCCGGAACGTGAGGTACGTGAACAAGCGCAAAAAGCTTGCGTCTCCTTGCAGCCATTGCGCCAGCGCCAGCAGCATGCTTCCTTCCTTCTACTCAGTGTGCGGCGGGCACGGTGCCCGCTGCGGGTTGGTTCGTCAGCGCGTCGACCACGCGCTCCATCTTCATGTACCGCGAGCCCTTCACGAGCACCGTCGCATGCGCGCCGTAACCGGCCGCGAGCAGCGCCGACACGAGCGCGCCGACGTCGTCGAAATGGCGTGCCGTGTCGCCGTAGGCCGTGCACGCGTCGCGCGATGCGTCACCGAGCGCGAACAGCGCGTCGATCCCGCGTTCGCGCGCGTACGCGCCGATCTCGCGATGGAAGGCCGGCCCTTCGTCGCCGACTTCGCCCATGTCGCCGATCACCAGCACGCGCGGCGCCGGATGCGCGGCGAGCACGTCGATCGCGGCACGCATCGAATCGGGATTCGCGTTGTACGTATCGTCGACGACCGTCGCGCCCGCGAGGCTGCCGACGCTCGCCTGCTTCACCTGCAGCCGGCCCTTGACCGGTTCGAACGCTTCGAGACCCTGCCGGATCGCCGACAGCGCGACGCCGGCGCCGAGCGCCGCGGCCGTCGCGGCCAGCGCGTTCCGCGCGTTGTGCTCGCCGAGCGCGCGCAGCCGCACCGTGACGGCGCCCGCCGGCGTGTCGATCGCGAGTTCGCCGCCGTGCATGCGGCCGACGACCTGCGCGTCGTTCTGCCGTTCGGCGTCGTGCAGCGCGAAATCGAGGATCCGGTTGCCGGTTGCCGCGACGCGCCAGATGCCCGCGTACGCGTCGTCGGCCGGAAACACCGCGACGCCGTCCGGCGGCAGCGCGTGAATCACGGCCGCATGTTCGAGCGCGACGGCTTCGACCGTCGCCATGAATTCCTGGTGCTCGCGCTGCGCGTTGTTGACGAGCGCGACCGTCGGCGCGGTGAGGCGCGCGAGGACTTCGGTTTCGCCCGGATGGTTCATGCCGATCTCGATCACCGCGAGACGATGCGCGGCCGACAGGCGCAGCAGCGTCAGCGGCAGGCCGACATCGTTGTTCAGGTTGCCGGCCGTCGCGAGTCGCGCGTCGGCGCCGACCGCCGCCGCGAAGATCGACGCGATCATTTCCTTGACGGTCGTCTTGCCGTTGCTGCCCGTCACCGCGACAAGCGGCAGCGGGAATCGCATCCGCCAGCCGTGCGCGAGCGCGCCGAGCGCGGCACGCGTTTCGCCGCCTTCGATCATCGGCATCGCGACGTCTGCCGGCGCGTGCGCGACGAGCGCCGCGGCAGCGCCGCGCGCGGCAACGTCGCCGAGAAAGTCGTGCGCATCGAAGCGCTCGCCCTTCAGCGCGACGAACAGGTCGCCCGGGCCGACCGTGCGGCTGTCGGTCGACACGCGGTCGAACGTGACGCCCGCGTCGCCGTGGACGGTGGCGCCGGGAATCAGGCGGGCAGCTTCGCCGAGGCTGAACATCGTCATTCGGCGCCTCCCTTGCCGTGCGTCGCGCGCGCTGCGAGCGCGAGCCGCGCGTGATCCTGGTCGGAGAACGTACGCTTCTTGCCCATGATTTCCTGCGTGGCCTCGTGGCCCTTGCCGGCCAGCACGACGACATCCTCGCGTGCGGCGCCCCGCACCGCCTGCAGGATCGCGCTGGCGCGATCCTCGATACGGCGTGCGCGATCGGGCGCGGTCATGCCCGCGACGACCTGGTCGATGATGTGCTGCGGATCTTCGCTGCGCGGGTTGTCGCTCGTGACGACGACTTCGTCGGCGAGCCGCTCCGCGATCGCGCCCATCAGCGGACGCTTCGTCGCATCGCGATCGCCGCCGCAGCCGAACATGCAGACGAGCCGGCCGCCGCGCGCCGCAGCGATCGGGCGCAACGCGTCGAGCGTCTTTTCGAGCGCGTCGGGCGTGTGCGCGTAGTCGATCACGACGAGCGGCTCGTCGTTCTGCAACCGGCCGCCGAGCCGCTGCATCCGGCCGTTGACCGACTCGAGCCGCTCGATCTCCGCGAGTGCCGCGTCGAACGGCACGTCGGCCGCGAGCAGCGCGCCGAGCACCGCGAGCAGGTTGCTGACGTTGAACGTGCCGAGCGTGCCGACCTCGACGTCCGCGTCGCCCCACGACGAACGCAGGCGGAATGCGGTACCCGTCGCGGTGGCGCGCACGTCGAGCGCGACCAGTTCGCGATCGGCGTCGGGCGCCGGTGCATCGCCGATCCCGTACGCGATCGTGCGCACGCGACCGGCCAGCTTCTCCAGCAGGCGGCGGCCAGCCGCATCGTCGCGGTTGATCACCGCCGCGCGCAAGCCGCGCCACGCGAACAGCTTCGCCTTCGCGGCCTCGTACGCATCGAACGTGCCGTGATAGTCGAGGTGGTCCTGCGTGAGGTTCGTAAACACCGCGACGTCGAACGCCGTCCCGTTCGCGCGCCCCTGATGCAGCGCGTGCGACGACACTTCCATCGCCACCGCCTGCGCGCCCGCGTCGCGCAATTGCGCGAGACTGCGCTGAAGTTGCGGCGCGTCGGGCGTCGTGAAGCCGGTCGGCACGAGCTGACCGGGCATCCCGGTGCCGAGCGTGCCGATCACCGCGCACGGCTGGTGCAGCGCCGTCAGCGCGGTGGCGATCCATTGCGTGCACGACGTCTTGCCGTTCGTGCCCGTGACACCGACCGCCAGCAGGCTGTCGCTCGGGTCGCCGTACCAGCCGCTGGCGATCTCGCCTGCGAGCTGGTCGAGCGCCGGCACCGCCAGCGCGACGGGTACGGCCGGCGCGGCCGGTGCGTGGGCCAGCCCTTCCGGCTGATACAGCACGGCGGCCGCACCGCGTGCGACGGCATCCGCCATGAAAGCGCGGTTATCTGCCCCGTCGACCGCATACGCGACGAACACGTCGCCAGCCTCGAGGCTGCGCGTGTCGGCATGCAGTTGCGCCGTGGGGGCCACATGCTGACGCAGCCACGCAAGCGCGGCTGCGATCTGCTGATGCGCCGGATGGGAACTGCGGGCGGCGCTCATCGAACAACTCCTGGTGAATTACGCGTCGTGCTGGACACGATCATATGCTTCGCGCCGCCATTCGTAGCCAGCTTTTGCGGGCCCTTTGCGGCAGGGGAGTCCGGCGAATCGTCGGACACCACGAGCTGCTTGATCGGCATGTTCGGCGGAACGTTCAGCGCGCGCATCGTGTCGCCGGCGATCGCCGAGAATACGGGGCCGGACACCTGGCCGCCGAAGTGGCTGCCGGCAGTCGGTTCGTCGACCGACACCGCGATCACGACACGCGGATTCGGCATCGGCGCCATCCCGACGAACGACGCGCGGTACTTGCGCGTGTAGCCGTGCCCTTCATGTTTGTACGCGGTACCGCTCTTGCCGCCGACGCGATAGCCCGGCACGGCCGCATCCGGCGACGTGCCGCCCGGGGCGACCACCGTCTCCAGCATCGAGCGCACTTCGCGCGCGGTGGTCGGATTGAACACTTGCGTGCCCGCGACCGGCTGATTGGGGTCCGTCTTGAAAATGGTCACGGGCATCAGCTCGCCGTCGTGCGCGATCGCCGTGTACGCCCGCGCGAGCTGGAACAGCGACACCGACAGGCCGTAGCCGTACGACATCGTCGCCTGCTCGATGCGGCGCCAGCTCTTCCACGGACGCAGGCGGCCAGCCACCGCGCCCGGGAAGCCGACCTTCGGCGCCTGGCCGAGGCCGATGCTCGTATACATATTCCACATTTCCTCGGGCCGCATCGTCATCGCGATCTTCGTCGCGCCGATGTTGCTCGACTTCTGGATCACGCCGCCGACCGTCAGCGTGCCGAAACCCGCGTCGTCGGTGATCGGCGCGCCGTCGAGCACGAAATGCCCGTTGCCCGTCTCGACGAGCGTGTTCGGCGTCACGCGGTGCAGGTCGAGCGCGAGCGACACCGTGAACGGCTTCATGATCGAGCCCGGCTCGAACACGTCGGTCATGATCCGGTTGCGCAACTGCTCGCCCGTCATGCGCGAGCGGTCGTTCGGGTTGTACGTCGGATAGTTGACGAGCGCGAGCACTTCGCCGGTCCGCACGTCGACGACCATCGCCGCGCCGGCCTTCGCCTTGAACTTCTCGACGGCGGCCTTCAGGTTCGCGTACGCGATGTACTGGATCTTGCTGTCGATAGACAGGTCGACGTCGGTACCGTTGTGCGGCGGAATCTGCTCGGCGACATCCTCGATGATGTGCCCCATCCGGTCCTTGATCACGCGACGCATGCCCGAGGTGCCAGACAGCATCTTCTGGTCGCCCAGTTCGACGCCTTCCTGGCCTTCGTCCTCGACGTTCGTGAAGCCGATCAGGTGGGCGGTGATCTCGCCTTCCGGATAGAAGCGCTTGTATTCGTTGCGCTGATAGATGCCGGGAATGTCGAGCGCGGCGACCTTGTCCGCGACGTCGATCGGCACCTGGCGCTTCACGTAGACGAAACCCTTGTCTTCCGACAGCTTCACGCGCAGCTCCTTCGACGTCATGCCGAGGAGCTTGCCGAGCTGGTTGACCTTGTCCGCGTCGAGATCGTCCGGCACCGCGTCGGGAATCGCCCAGATCGCGCGCACCGGCAGGCTCGTCGCGAGCACGAGCCCGTTACGGTCGAGGATCTTGCCGCGCGTCGCGGGCAGTTCGATCGTGCGCTGATAGCGACTTTCGCCCTGCTTCTGATAGAACGCGTTGCCGGGCCCCTGGATCCAGAACGCCCGTGCGGCCAGCGCGACGAACGCCATGAACAGCAGGAACACGACGAGCTTCGAGCGCCACATCGGCAAATGAACGCCCAGCACGGGGCTCGACGAGAACTTCACGTTCTGGCGCTTCGGGGACGGCTTCATCGCGCGCCCCCCTTGCCCTTGCCGGCCGTGTCGGCCGACGCCGGGATCGGCGCGTCGATCGCCTTCGCGGCGCCCGCCGGCAGCGTCAGATATTGCGTGCGGCCGGTCGAAATCGGCTGCATTTTCAGCGAATCGTTCGCGAGCTGCTCGATGCGCGACGTCTTCGACAGCGCGCTCTGCTGATATTGAAGCTGCGCGTAGTCCTGCTGGAGCTGACGCTCCTGCGACTGCGCACGCTGCAGCTGGATGAAGATCTGGCGTTGCTGGTTCGTCGAGTTGACGACCGACAGCGCGCAACCCATCACGATGATCAGCAGGAAGATATTGAGGCGGCTCATGGCGTGACGCGCTCCGCGATGCGCATCACGGCCGAGCGGGCGCGCGGATTCGCGGCGACTTCCGCTTCACTCGGAAACTGGCGGCTGACGATCTTGAGCGGCGGGCTCGGGAGGTCGACGGCGCGGATCGGCAAGCGACGATCGACCGCAGGCGCACTCGCGTGCGCCTGCATGAATCGCTTGACGATCCGGTCCTCGAGTGAATGAAAGCTGATGACCACCAGCCGCCCCCCTTGCTCCAGCAACGACAGTGCCGCGTCTAGTACGACTTGCAGGTCCGCAAGCTCTTGATTGACGTGAATCCGTATAGCCTGAAAGGTGCGGGTTGCCGGATCCTTGCCCTTCTCACGGGTTTTGACGACGTGACCCACGATTTGGGCAAGCTCGCCCGTGGTGTCGAGAGGCCCAAGACGGTCGGACTCTGCCCGGCGAGCAACAAGCGCCTTTGCAATCTGAAAAGCAAACCGTTCTTCCCCATAATCCCGTATCACCTCCGTCAATTCCTGCACCGAAGCCCGCGCGAGCCATTCGGCCGCCGACTCGCCACGCGTCGGATCCATTCGCATGTCCAGCGGACCATCGGCGCGGAAACTGAAGCCGCGCGCCGGATCGTCCACCTGCGGCGAGGACACGCCCAGGTCCAGCAACACCCCCGACACCTTCTCGACGCCGCGCGCCGCAAGCGCGTCGCGCATCGATGCAAAGCTGTCATGCACGATCGAGAAGCGCGCATCCTCGATGCCCTGCGCCGTCTCGATCGCCCTCGGATCCTTGTCGAACGCGATCAGCCGCCCGGCCGACGCCAGCCGCGCGAGCACCGCGCGGCTGTGCCCGCCGCGCCCGAACGTGCCGTCGACGTACACGCCGTCCGGCCGCGTCACGAGCGACTCGACCGCTTCATCCAACAGCACCGTCCGATGCCGCAATTCATTTCCCATCGCGGGCGTCTCCGTCACCGCAATCAGAACGTGAAATTCTTCAGCGCGTCGGGCATGCCCTGCGCCATCGCCGCCTGCTCCTTCGCGTTGTAGGTCTGCGAATCCCACAGCTCGAAGTGACTACCCATTCCCAACAACATGACTTCCTTTTCCAGTCCGGCTGCCATGCGCAGCTCGGGCGATACAAGAATCCGGCCCGCGCTGTCGAGATCGACGTCCATCGCATTGCCGAGAAAAATTCGCCGCCACCAGTGCGCGTCCATCGGCAGCGCGGCGATCTTGGCGCGGAACACTTCCCATTCGGGGCGCGGAAACAGCAACAGGCAGCCGTCCGGGTGCTTGGTCACAGTCACCCGTCCTTCTGCCTGTCCTTGCAGCGCTTCGCGATAGCGAGACGGCACCGACATCCGCCCTTTCGCATCGAGCGTCAGCGCCGACGCCCCTTGGAACACTTTCCGCTCTCCCGTTCAGGGCACCGAAGCACCCGCTCAATGCTGAGAATTTAGCCGGAACAGCCTGCTAAATCACACAAAAATACACTTTCTCACACTGTCTCCCACTTTAGAGGAAGGGTGTGGCACGGTCAAGGGAGCGGCCCGCTTTTTTGACGAATTTTGTTAGTTAGAACAAGGACTTACGCGCACATGCTCATGCGGCCCCTCATTCCAAAAACCGTTATAAATGAATGAGCTAGTGCAACTTGTGAAGGTGATACGTGAGAAAGACGGGCCAGACGGGCGTGCGGACGGGGCTTTCGGGGGCGGGAAAACGAGGAGGGAGCGGGCGATATCGGGGGCGGTGAACCGGGGCGGCGTCCCACGCCACCCCGGCGCAAATCTCAGAGATAGTACGCAGTGCTCGTCATGACTTTCGACGCGGCGCGCATCAGCATCCGCGCGGGCAGCGGCAGCTCGATCCCGCCGGCGTCGGTCGCGGCCTTGCCGTGCTTCACCTCGTCGATCCGCATCTGGTCGACGATCGCGCGCGACGCGGTATCGGTCGGCGGCAGCTCGGACATGTGACCTTCGAGATGGCTCTCGACCTGCCGCTCCGTCTCGGCCATGAAGCCGAGGCTGACCTTGTCGCCGAGCGTGCCGGCCGCCACGCCGATCGCGAGGGCGCCGGCATACCACAGCGGATTCAGCAGGCTCGGGCGCGAATCGAGCTCCTTCAGGCGGTGCGCGGTCCACGCGAGGTGATCCTCCTCCTCGCGCGCGGCCTCCTCGAACATCGCCTTCGCCGACGCCGTGCGCGCGGTGAGCTTCTGCGCCTGGTAGAGCGCCTGCGCGCAGACCTCGCCGACGTGATTCACGCGCATCAGGCCGGCCGCGTGCGTGCGTTCGGCGGGCGTCAGTTCGACGTCCGGCGTATCGGCCGGCACGGGCACCGGCCGGCTCATCCGGCTAATGCCGGTCAGCGATCGCAGGCCGCGATCGAATTCGCTGATCAGTTCATCCAACACCATCCTGTTCTCCTGGCTGCAGGTGCCGCTGCGCGCGGCAAGGGCACGAGTCCGCTCCGTAACCGACTTGATTATTCAGCGGAAATTGCGGTTAACCCGTGATTTTAACCATTGTTGCATAAAGGAAACATGGCGGTGTTGAGCTGCAGCATTTCGCTTTGTGGCAAAAACCGGCTTTGCTACATTACGTGCGACTTCTTGCGAAGTTGATGGGGCCCGTCGCCAGAACATAACTATCCGCCCCGCCAAAAAAATTCAGTGATTCTTGGAGATCCGCTAATGAAAAAGTCGCTTCTCGCGCTCGTCGCGCTGGGCGCGTTCGCTGGCGCTGCCCATGCGCAAAGCAGCGTGACGCTTTACGGCATCATCGATGAAGGCTTCCTCTTCAACAACAACGCAGGCGGCAAGCACCTGTACGGCCTGGCGAGCGGCGTGATGCAGGGTAGCCGCTTCGGCCTGCGCGGCACCGAAGACCTCGGTGGCGGCCTGAAGGCGATCTTCACCCTCGAAAACGGTTTCGACGTGAACAGCGGCAGGCTCGGTCAGGGCGGCCTGATGTTCGGTCGCCAGGCTTACGTCGGCCTGTCGAGCCAGTACGGTACGGTCACGCTGGGCCGTCAGTACGACTCCGTCGTCGACTTCGTCGGCCCGCTCGAGGCAGGCGACCAGTGGGGCGGCTACATCGCCGCTCACCCGGGCGACCTCGACAACTTCAACAACGCGTATCGCGTGAACAACGCGGTCAAGTTCACGAGCGCGAACTACGGCGGCCTCACGTTCGGCGGCTTGTACAGCTTCGGCGGCCAGGCAGGCCAGTTCTCGAAGAACCAGGTCTGGTCGCTCGGCGCAGGCTACACCAACGGCCCGCTCGTCCTCGGCGTCGGTTACTTGAACGCACGTACGCCGAACCAGTTCGGCGGCATGTTCAACAACGGGTCGACGTCGTCGTCGGTTTCGTCGCCGGTCTACGGCGCGTACGCGAACAACGCGAACACGTACCAGGTCATCGGTGCAGGCGGTGCTTACACGTTCGGTGCAGCGACGATCGGCGCGACGTACTCGAACACGAAGTTCAAGGGCTTCTCGGCAGGCCCGTTCGTGAACCAGACCGCGACGTTCAACAACGGCGAAATCAACTTCAAGTACCAGTTGACCCCGGCGTTGATCCTCGGCGCGGCGTACGACTACACGCAAGGCAGCAAGATCGACGGCAACTCGGCAGCCAAGTACCACCAGGGCTCGCTGGGCGTCGACTACTTCCTGTCGAAGCGTACCGACGTCTACGCGATCGGCGTGTACCAGCACGCATCGGGCAACGTGCTCGATTCGAACGGCAACGTCCTGAAGGCAACGGCAGCGATCAACGGTCTGGCCGGGTCGAGCACGAGCAACCAGGTCGCGGCACGCGTCGGTATCCGTCACAAGTTCTAATCAGCTTGCCTGACAAGCCGCAGCATATTGAAGGCGCCTTCGGGCGCCTTTTTCTTTTGTGGTGAGGCGGTGACGGTGATGGATCAGCGGGTCGGTGGGTCGGTGGGTCGGTGGGTCGGTGGGTCGGTGGGTCGGTGGATCAGACGGTAGCTGTCGACACGCCCCCCCAGCCGTCAGCTTGAAACAAGGCTTGCCGACGCGTCCCCCACGAAACGGGCGCTTCCGGTCATCCACCCGCAGCCGCAAACAAAAAACCCGGCACAGGCCGGGCTTTTCGTTCAACCGCATCGTTGCGTGCGTTACGCACGCCCATCGCGCAGTTCGCGCCGCAGGATCTTGCCGACGTTCGTCTTCGGCAGCTCCGTACGGAACTCGACCAGCTTCGGCCGCTTGTACCCGGTGAGCCGCTCCTTGCAGTAGGCAAGGATGTCCTTGTCGGTCAGCGCCGGATCCTTTTTCACGATGAACAGCTTCACGGCTTCGCCGGAATGCTCGTCCGGCACGCCGACCGCCGCCACCTCGAACACGCCCGGATGCGACGCCACCACGTCCTCGACTTCGTTCGGGTACACGTTGAAGCCGGACACCAGAATCATGTCCTTCTTGCGATCGACGATCTTCACGTAACCGCGCGCATCCATCACGCCGACGTCGCCCGTCTTGAAGAAGCCGTCCGCGAACATGACCTTCGCGGTCTCGTCCGGCCGGTTCCAGTAGCCGGCCATCACCTGCGGCCCGCGGATGCAGATCTCGCCCGGCTCGCCGAGCGCGACGTCGTTGCCGGCATCGTCGCGGATCGCGACTTCGGTCGACGGCAGCGGCAGGCCGATCGTGCCGCTGTATTCGGTCGCCGTCACGGGGTTGCACGTCGCCACCGGCGACGTTTCGGACAGCCCGTATCCTTCGATGATCGCGGTACGCGTCTTTTCATACCAGCGCTTCGCGACGCCCTCCTGGATCGCCATGCCGCCGCCGTTGGCGATCACGAGCTTCGACAGGTCAAGCTGACCGAATTCGGGATGGTTCAGCAGCGCGTTGTAGAGCGTGTTGACGGCCGGAATCGTCGAGATCTGGTAGCCCTTCAGCTCCTTGATCATGCCGGCGATGTCACGCGGGTTCGGGATCAGGATGCCCATGCCGCCCGTCCGCATCGTCAGGAAACCGCAGACGGTCAGCGCGAACACGTGATACAGCGGCAGCGCGACAACTGTCACGAACTGTTCCACCTCCGGATACTTCTCGTGAGCCGGATGGTGCCAGGCGCCGGCCTGCAGCACGTTCGACACAATGTTCCGGTGCAGCAGCGTCGCACCCTTCGCGACACCGGTCGTACCGCCCGTGTACTGCAGGAACGCGACGTCGTCGGGGCCGATCTTCTGCGGCTTGAACGCCAGTCGCGCGCCCTCCGACAGCGCGGCCTTGAAGCGCGTGAACGACGGCAGCTGCCACGCAGGCACCATCTTCTTCACGTTGCGCACCACGTAATTGACGAGCCATCCCTTGATGCCCAGCAGATCGCCCATCGATGCGACGACCACGTGCTTGACGGCCGTATTGGCGATGACGGCCTGCAGCGTCGACGCGAAATTCTCCAGGATGACGATTGCCTCCGCACCGCTGTCCTTCAGCTGATGCTCGAGTTCGCGCGGCGTATAGAGCGGATTGACGTTGACGACGGTATAGCCGGCGCGCAGGACCGCGGCGATCGTCACCGGGTACTGCAGCACGTTCGGCATCATGATCGCGACCCGCGCCCCGCGCGCCAGGCCGCGGGATTGCAGCCATGCGCCGAACTGGCGCGACAGCTTGTCGAGTTCGCCGTACGTGATGCCCTTGCCCATGCAGACGAACGCGGTACGGTCGCGATACTGACGGAAGCTCTCGTCGAGCAGGTCCGGGACGGACGGATAAGGAGAGGAGTCAATTTCGGCTGGAACGCCGGGTGGGTACGATTTCAGCCAAATTTTGTCCATACCGCGCGTCTCCTCACAGATTTTCGAATGGTCGTGCTAAAACGCATCGTAACGGCTCCCCCGCCCCGAGACAACAGGGTTAGATGTCCACTTCGAACTTCCATATCAATTTCGTCTGATGATACGGCGATATTCGATCAAATCCGCTCAACTTCCACAAGACAATCGTAAAACGTCGCCGAATTCCCCAAATCGGTCAGCGCCTGACTCGTCACCTCGTTCGCGTTCCTGCCGTCCGGCGACAGCTTCTTCCACCAGATCGACAATCCGACGACGAGCCCGGCACGCGCCCGGTCGGTAATGCGCGCGAGCGCCTGCATCGAGCCGCGGTCATTGAAGATGCGGACGGTGTCGCCCTCCGCGATGCCGCGTGCATCGGCGTCGGACGGGTGCATGTCGAGGTGCGGCTCACCTTCCGTCGAGCGCAGGCTGTCGACGTTGACGAACGTGCTGTTCAGAAAGTGACGGGCCGGCGGCGAAATCATCGCCAGCGGATAGCGCGCGGCAAGCTCGGGCGCGGCTTCAGCCGACTCGAACGGCGGCAGGTAGTCAGGGACCGGGTCCATACCCATCTGTTCGAGCCGGGGGCTGTAAAACTCGCACTTGCCGGAGGGCGTGCGGAAACCACCATTCGCAAACGGCGCCTCCGGCAGCTTGAGCTTCAGCCAGCCGGCCTGCTTCAGCGTGTCCCAGTCGCTGTCGAGCGCCGGATCGTCCCAGCGAAGCGCCGCGCGAGCGACCTCTTCGTCGCTGTGATAAAGCGCCGGTTCGTCGAGTCCCATGCTGCGCGCGATCCCGCGGAAGATCTCCGTGTTGGGCCGCGCGTCACCCACCGGCGGAATCGCCGGCAGGTTCGCCATCACGTAGGTATGGCCGTACGACTTATGGACATCCAAATGCTCGAGCTGCGTCGTCGCCGGCAATACAATGTCGGCGAAATCGGCCGTATCTGTTTTGAAGTGCTCGAGAACGACCGTGAACAGATCGTCGCGCGCGAAACCTGCGGCCACCTTGGACGAATCGGGCGCGACCGCCACCGGATTCGAGTTGTACACGATCACCGCTTCGACTTTTGGCCCGAACGTCGCGTCGCCCGGGTGCAGCAGCGCGTCGCCGATCGCGTTCATGTTGATGATGCGCGGCAGCTTATGCGGCCAACCCGGCATCAGATCCGGACGCAGCAGCGCCGCCTGGTTGACCGGCGCGGATTCCGACGACGAGAGCAGCAGGCCGCCCGCCCGGTCGCGCCACGCCCCCGTCAGTGCCGGCAGGGTGGCAATCGCACGCACCGCATTGCCGCCGCCTCGAACACGCTGCATACCGTAGTTGAGGCGAATCGACGCCTTGCGCGTAGCGCCGTAGCGACGCGCAAGATCGACCAGCTCCGACGCATCGATGCCGCAGATCTGCGCAACGCGTTCCGGCGGATAGGACATTGCGCGCGCCTTGAGCGCGTCGAAGCCGAGCGTATGGTCGGCGATGTAGTCGTGATCGAGCAGGTTTTCGGTGATCAACACATGCATCATGCCGAGCGCAAACGCGCCATCGGTACCGGGCTTCAATGCAATGTGCTGATGGCATTTCTCCGCGGTCAGCGAACGATACGGGTCGATCGCGACCAGACGCGCGCCACGGCGCTTCGCTTCCTGGGCGCGGGTCCAGAAGTGCAGGCTCGATGCAATCGGATTCGCGCCCCATATCAGAATCAGTTCGCTTTCCTCGAAGTACTCGAGGTGCATGCCGACACTGCCGCCGTACGTGTATCGCAACCCCGCTGCGCCGGCCGCCGCGCAGATCGCACGCTCCAGCCGCGAAGCGCCGAGCTTGTGGAAGAAGCGTTGGGCAATGCCCTCGCCTTGCACGAGCCCCATCGTTCCCGCATAGCTGTACGGCACGATCGCTTCCGGCGCACGCGCGGCGATTTCACCGAGGCGACGTCCGATCTCATCGAACGCCTCGCTCCAGCTGATCGGCACGAAGCGCCCTTCCCCTTTTGCGCCGACGCGCTTGAGCGGGACAGTGAGGCGATCGGGATGGTGAACGCGATCCGCGTAGCGACTGACTTTCGTGCACAACACGCCCTGCGTCGGCGGATGGTCGGGGTCGCCCGTGACCTTGATTGCCTTGCCGTTCTCGACGGTCACACGCATTGCGCACGTGTCCGGACAATCATGCGGGCAAACGGCCCGGGCTACCTGGGTGGCGGCGTTCATCGTTTTGAATGCAGAGATGGGTGTTCGCAAATTTTACGTGGACGCGCCGAATAAAGCGTTCATTTCGCAGCGATTTTGGATGATCTGCGCGGCGGTCGAGTGGAAGGGTGGCGGGCTGCCACGGCCGGAAAGCTGATCATATGATCGCGTTTGTCGATACGCTGCGGAGGAGAAATTGTGGTCTTGATCGAAGATACGATCAATAAGCAATGTAAGCGTCATTTCGTGGCCGCATGGACAGAGCTGCAGCCGGTGTCCAAAGTGATGTCCGTTACTTCAAGTGATGGGGACTACTTTGGACACACGGGATGCGCGAGCGTCGAACCGCAAGGGCCGACCGAACTACACGCCGGAGTACAGACGGCAAGTTGCCGTCGCGGCGTGCGAGCCGGGTATTTCGGTGGCCAAGCTCGCGCAGGCGCACGGACTGAATCCCAATATGGTGTTCAAGTGGCGTCGGCAACTGCGGGCGGGCCTGTTTGAAGGCGTGGCGCACAGCACAGCGGTGTTGCTGCCTGTAGCGCTACCTGATGCACCGACCGGCGAAACTTCAGAACTGGCGTCGCTCGCTCTACAGCCTGTCGAGCCACATCGCGAGAGCGTATCGGCAGCGTCGGGCATCGAGATCGAACTGAACGGTGCCCGTGTACGCGTCACGGGCATGGTGGACCCCGTGCAGTTGCGCCTCGTGCTGCGCTGCCTGATGCCAGCATGATTGCGCCGCCAGGCGGTACCCGCGTATGGCTGGCAGCGGGCGTTACCGATATGCGCCGTGGCATGGATGGACTTGCCACGCTGGTGCAGTCAGCGCTCGGACGTGATCCCTTCTCGGGGCACATCTTCCTGTTTCGTGGGCGTCGCGGTGACCTCATCAAGATTTTATGGTGGAGCGGCGACGGCATGAACCTGTACGCGAAACGACTCGAGCGAGGACGCTTCGTGTGGCCGCAGGCGGACTCGGGAACAGTCCATCTGTCAGCTGCCCAACTGTCGATGCTGCTCGAGGGGATTGACTGGCGGCATCCAGAGCGGACGTGGCAGCCGACGCACGCCGCGTAACGCCGGGTGCGGGAACCCACAAGCGCGTGGGCTTCATTTACACTGGCTGCATGCCTGCCAACCATCTGCCCGATGACATCGCCGCCCTCAAGCGCATCGTTGCCTCGCGTGACGAGACCATCGCGCAGTTGCTGGCCGAGATCTCGAGGCTGAAGCGATGGCAGTACGGCCGCTCATCGGAGCGCATGACAGAATTGATGGACCAGCTGCAGCTCGCGCTCGGCGAGCTGCCTGTTCCTGAAGCAGATATGGCCGCACCGGCGAAGGTGCCTGATGCCGCGACTGCGGATACATCGGCTACTACGAACCTCAATTCGCTGCGCCGCAAACCGCGGCACTTCCCTGCCCATTTGCCTCGCGATACGGTTGTTCATACGCCAACGAGCTGCGGATGCCCGGAATGCGGCAAACAGATGCGCGCGCTCGGCGAAGACGTCTCGGAGGTGCTCGACTATGTACCCGGCTACTTCAAGGTACTGCGTCACGTACGTCCGAAGCTGAGCTGCCCGCGCTGTGCTGCAGTGGTACAGGAGCCAGCACCTTCGCGACCGATAGCGCGCTCGATGGCGGGTGCCGGGCTGCTCGCACAGGTCGTCGTCGCGAAGTACGCTGACCATACGCCGCTGTACCGGCAGGCCGGCATCTATCGCCGCGCCGGCATCGAACTGGATCGCGCGACACTGGCTTCGTGGGTGCGTGAAGCAGCGGCGCTACTGCGGCCGCTGTCTGATGCACTCGGCCGTTACGTGCGCGACGCAGACAAGATTCATACCGACGACACGCCCGTGCCTGTGCTGGAGCCGGGGCGTGGCAAGACACGCACAGCGCGCCTGTGGACCTATGTGCGGGATGACCGCCCTGCGGGAAGCCGCGCGCCACCAGCAGTCTGGTACAGGTACTCACCCGATCGCAAAGGTGAGCGACCTCGAGAACATCTTGCGGGCTACACGGGAATCCTGCAGGCAGATGCCTTCAGCGGGTATGACGCGCTGTATCGTGACGGCACGGTCATCGAGGCCGGGTGCTGGGCCCATGCGCGGCGCAAGTTCTACGACATATACAAACTGGACAGCTCACCGATTGCCGAAGAAGCACTGCACCGCATCGGGGCGCTGTATGTTGTTGAGCGCGAGGTTCGCGGCCAGACGCCGAACGTGCGCCTGTCTGCGCGTCAGCAGCGCTCGGCCCCATTGCTCGCTGAGCTGAAGGCCTGGCTCGAACACACGCTGTCACTGGTCTCGGCGAAGTCGGGGCTGGCGAAGGCGATTAGATACTCGCTGGGGCACTGGCACGCTCTCACACGCTATTGCGAAGACGGGCGCGTCGAGGTGGACAACAATACGGCGGAGCGCGCGATCAGGCCGCTGGTTCTCGGCAGGCGCAATTATCTGTTCGCAGGCTCCGACGGCGGTGGCCAAAGCGCGGCGGTGATCTATAGCCTGATCGGTACGGCGCGCCTGAACGGCATCGAGCCGTTTGCCTACCTGCGCACGGTGTTTGAGCGCATCGCCGATCATCCCATCAACCGCATCGACGAGTTGCTGCCGTGGCACCTGATGCCGACTGCACACATCGAACAGCAAGCCGCCTGAGAATCAATCCGATGGTCCAACCCCGCAAACCTGCCGTGCGCCTGGTCAAGGCGCCAGTCCCCGATTACGTACTGCGCGTTGAGCTGAAGTACATCAAGCCGGCGATCTGGCGACGAATCGTCGTTCCCGGCTCGATCCGGCTGGGCAAGCTGCATGTCGTGCTGCAACTGGCCATGGGCTGGGAAGGCGGGCACCTGCACGAGTTCGTCTTCGGCGAAACCAACTATGGTGAACCTGATGACTTCGGATTCCAGAGCGATCCACCAATGCTCAATGAAGCACGGGTCACACTGTCGAAGGCGCTCGGCGGGCTGAAGTCATTTACCTATATCTACGACTACGGTGACAACTGGCAGCATCGGATCAAAGTCGAGAAGGCGCTGGTGCCTGATCCAGACATGCGCCGGCCGATGTGCCTGGACGGGCAGAATGCGTGTCCACCGGAAGACGTCGGGGGAGTGCCAGGATATGCCGACTTCCTCGGAGCGATCACCGATCCGACGCACGAGGAGCACGACCACTTCCTCGAGTGGTGTGGCGGCAGCTTCGATCCCGCCGCCTTTGATCTCGTGCTCGCGAATCAGCGCCTCTCAGAGGTCAAGTTCTGATCGTCAAGACGGCCTCAGATTGACGCTTACTAAGCAATTGAATCGCCGGAGATAGAAGCGATTGAGGGAATGGGATGCAGGGATTGATTGCGTGGGTGAGATGCTAATGCAGTAGCGTTGGTAAGGCTTCACCCCGCCATGCACATTTCCGCCGTTGAAATGCAAAAACCCCCGCCTTTCGGGCGGGGGTTCTTGGCTTGAGGGGAGCCTGACGATTACCTACTTTCACACGGGAATCCGCACTATCATCGGCGTAGAGTCGTTTCACGGTCCTGTTCGGGATGGGAAGGGGTGGGACCGACTCGCTATGGTCATCAGGCAAAGAGGGTTGTTCTGCTGGCGTGGCCAACAGAACCAATCTGGGAAGAAGCAGTAATTTAGGTTGTGAGCTGTATCTCACACGTACGCGGTACTTCAACCGCAGTACGTCGAGTGCCTTGCACTCGACGCTCGATGTCCGTAAGCGCTAAAGCGCTAACGGGCATCGAGA
>NZ_BCPO01000016.1:0-32782 GCF_016586105.1 Burkholderia sp. E168m15 | reverse complement strand
CAGAGGCTCGCTACCGCCGAACCTCAACAGCACTGCTTCCCTTCCTTCCGCGCCGTGTTTCCGTTAGCGCGAAAGAGGCGTGATTCTAAGCACCCGCCCCCATCCACGCAAGCGCTTTGTGAAGAAAGTTTGAAAAAGCCTCCGTGCGCTGCCGCGCACGGAGGCTTTTGATGAACGGGTCAAGGCGATTCCGCCGATAACCGATGCAGGCCAGCCACCGGACACCCGACCGACGCCAGTCGATCAGCGGTGCTTGAACACCGGCTTCCGCTTCTCGACGAACGCCGCCATCCCTTCCTTCTGGTCTTCGGTTGCGAACAATGAATGGAACAACCGGCGCTCGAAGTGGACGCCTTCAGCCAGCGTCGTCTCGTACGCGCGGTTCACCGACTCCTTGACCATCATGACCGCCGGCAGCGAAAACTCGGCGATCGTCGTCGCGGCAGCAATCGCCTCCTCGAGCACCTTGTCGGCCGGCAGCACGCGCGAAACGAGCCCGGCACGCTCGGCCTCGGCGGCGTCCATGAAGCGCGCGGTCAGGCACATGTCCATCGCCTTCGCCTTCGATACCGCGCGCGGCAGACGCTGCGTACCGCCCGCGCCCGGCATGACGCCCAGCTTGATTTCCGGCTGACCGAACTTGGCCGTGTCCGCCGCGAAGATGATGTCGCACATCATCGCGAGTTCGCAGCCGCCGCCCAGCGCAAAGCCCGAAACTGCGGCAATGATCGGTTTGCGGATCTCGCGGACCGTCTCCCAGTTGCGCGTGATGTAGTCGCCCCGATAAACATCCATATAGGAGTAGGTCGCCATCATGCCGATGTCCGCGCCGGCCGCGAATGCCTTCTCGCTGCCGGTCACGACGATCGCACCGATATCGTCGTCCGCATCGAACGCCTTCAGTGCCGCGCCCAACTCATCCATCAGCGCATCGTTCAGCGCATTCAGCGCCTTCGGACGGTTCAGCGTCACCAGACCGACACGCCCCCGGGTCTCCACCAGGATGTTCTCGTAAGCCATCTATTTCTCCTCGATCAATGAAATGAGAAACGCCTCGCACATGCGAATAGTTTGATGCTATCATTCTCCGACCAACCGGTCGGTTAATTAATCGATCCAATCCCTCTCAACGTTCATCAGGCCGCCGCCATGACCCACGCACTGTTCACGAAGCACGAAGACACGCTGAAACACGCACTCGCCGCCATCGAGAGCCGCGGGTACTGGAGCCCGTTCGCCGAAATGCCGAGCCCCAAAGTGTACGGGGAAAGCGCCAGCGCGGACGGTGAGGCCGCGTTCAAGTCACACCTCGACAAGACCTTCGTGCTCGACCAGCCGGCGACCGGTGAAACGGTCGGCGCCGAGCGCTCGCCGTACGGCATCGGGCTGGGCGTCCGGTACCCGAAATCGACGCCCGACGCACTGATCGCTGCCGCCGCCGCCGCGCAACGCACGTGGCGCGAAGCCGGCCCGAGCGCATGGGTCGGCGTCAGCCTCGAAATCCTCGCGCGCCTAAACCGTGCAAGCTTCGAAATTGCCTACAGCGTGATGCACACCACCGGGCAAGCCTTCATGATGGCGTTTCAGGCCGGCGGCCCGCACGCGCAGGACCGCGCCCTCGAGGCGGTCGCCTATGCGTGGGACGAACTGCGCCGCATCCCGGCCGACGCGCACTGGGAAAAGCCCCAAGGCAAGAACCCGCCGCTCGCGATGCACAAGCGCTACACGATCGTGCCGCGCGGCACGGGCCTCGTGCTCGGCTGCTGCACGTTCCCGACCTGGAACGGCTACCCGGGCCTGTTCGCCGACCTGGCAACCGGTAATACCGTGATCGTCAAACCGCACCCCGGCGCGATCCTGCCGCTCGCCATCACGGTGCGGATCGCCCGCGACGTGCTGCGCGAAGCCGGGTTCGATCCGAACGTCGTCACGCTCCTCGCGACCGAACCCAACGACGGCGCCCTCGTCCAGGACCTCGCGCTGCGCCCCGAGATCAAGCTGATCGACTTCACCGGCAGCACGCAGAACGGCACGTGGCTCGAACGCCATGCCCACCAGGCACAGGTCTACACCGAGAAAGCCGGCGTCAACCAGATCGTGATCGACTCGACAGACGACCTGAAGGCCGCCGCCAAGAACATCGCGTTCTCGCTGGCGCTGTACTCCGGCCAGATGTGCACGGCACCGCAGAACATCTACGTGCCACGCGACGGCATCCGGACGACCGACGGCCATGCGAGCTTCGACGAAGTCGCGCAGGCGATCGCGGTTGCCGTGCAAAAACTCACCGGCGATCCAGCTCGCTCGGTCGAACTGATCGGTGCGATCCAGAACGACGGCGTGACTGCGCGCATCGACGACGCGCGCAAGCTCGGCCGCGTACTCGCGGACAGCGTGACGCTCCAGCATCCCGCCTTCCCCGATGCGCGCGTGCGTACGCCGCTCGTGCTGCAACTCGACGTGGCCGACCGCGAGAAATTCACACAGGAGTGGTTCGGCCCGATCTCGTTCGTGATCGCGACCGACTCGACCGCGCAGTCGCTCGATCTCGCCGGTGAAATCGCCGCCGAGCATGGTGCGCTGACCCTCTCCGTCTACAGCACGGACGACGCAATCGTCGACGCCGCACACGACGCGGCAGTGCGTGGCGGCGTCGCGCTGTCGATCAACCTCACGGGCGGCGTATTCGTCAACCAGTCGGCCGCGTTCTCCGACTTCCACGGCACGGGCGCGAACCCGGCCGCCAACGCAGCGCTGGCCGACCCGGCATTCGTCGCCAACCGGTTCCGCGTGGTGCAAAGCCGCGTCCATGTTGCCCCGAAGGCGGCACCCGCGGAAGCTGGCCAGACGGCATAACCCGATTGGCCGACGTGCAAACGCCACTACGTTCTCTACCATGAACGAATCCGCCACCCGGCGGGTTCGTCACTCACCGATACGCTCATGACAGACGCCTACATCTGCGATGCGATTCGCACCCCCATCGGCCGCTACGGCGGCGCCCTGAAAGATGTCCGTGCTGACGACCTCGGCGCGGTGCCGCTCAAGGCGCTGATCGAGCGCAATCGCGACGTCGACTGGGCGGCGATCGACGACGTGATCTACGGCTGCGCGAATCAGGCCGGCGAGGACAACCGCAACGTCGCGCGCATGTCGGCGCTGCTGGCGGGCCTGCCTGCTGCCGTGCCGGGCACGACGCTGAACCGGCTGTGCGGTTCCGGCATGGACGCGGTCGGCACGGCCGCGCGCGCCATCAAGGCAGGTGAAGCGCGCCTGATGATTGCAGGCGGCGTCGAGAGCATGACGCGCGCGCCGTTCGTGATGGGCAAGGCCGCAAGCGCGTTCGCGCGCCAGGCCGACATCTACGACACGACGATCGGCTGGCGCTTCGTCAATCCGCTGATGAAGCAGCTGTACGGTGTCGATTCGATGCCGGAAACCGCCGAGAACGTCGCGGTCGACTACGACATCAGCCGCGCGGATCAGGACCTGTTCGCGCTGCGCAGCCAGCAGAAGGCCGCACGGGCGCAGCAGGACGGCACGCTCGCTGAAGAAATCGTCGCGGTCACGATTCCGCAGAAGAAAGGCGATGCCATCGTCGTGTCGCGCGACGAACATCCGCGCGAAACGTCGCTCGAAGCGCTCGCGAAACTGAAGGGCGTCGTGCGTCCCGACGGCTCGGTAACGGCCGGCAACGCGTCGGGCGTGAACGACGGCGCCTGCGCGCTGCTACTCGCCAATGCGCAGGCGGCCGACCAGTATGGCCTGCGCCGCCGCGCGCGCGTCGTCGGCATGGCGACCGCCGGCATCGAGCCGCGCGTGATGGGCATCGGCCCCGCGCCGGCCACGCAGAAACTGCTGCACCAGCTCGGCATGCGCATCGACCAGTTCGACGTGATCGAACTGAACGAGGCGTTCGCGTCGCAAGGTCTCGCCGTGCTGCGCATGCTCGGCGTGGCCGACGATGATCCGCGCGTGAACCCGAACGGCGGTGCGATCGCGCTCGGCCACCCGCTCGGCGCATCGGGCGCGCGGCTCGTCACCACGGCACTCCATCAACTCGAGCGTACCGGCGGCCGCTTCGCGCTCTGTACGATGTGCATCGGCGTCGGCCAGGGCATCGCGATCGCGATCGAACGCGTGTAACCCACGCGCCGCCCGCCTATAACGAAGTCATGAAGGAGACACTGCATGTCCTATCAGGCGATCCAACTGGATATCGATCAGGCTGCGGGCGTGGCCACGGTCACGCTCAACCGGCCCGACAAGCTGAACAGCTTCACGCGGGCGATGCATCGCGAACTGCAGTCGGCGCTCGATGAGGTCGAGGCGGCCGGCGTGCGCGCGCTGATCCTGACGGGTGCGGGGCGCGGCTTTTGCGCGGGTCAGGATCTGGCCGACCTCGACTTCACGCCGGGCGCGTCCACCGATCTCGGCACGCTGATCGACGAGCATTTCAATCCACTGATTCGCCGCCTGCAGCGCCTGCCGATTCCGGTGATCGCCGCCGTCAACGGCACGGCAGCCGGCGCCGGCGCGAATCTGGCACTGGCGTGCGATCTGGTGTTTGCCGCCCGCTCGAGCAGTTTCATTCAGGCCTTCGTCAAGATCGGACTCGTGCCCGATTCGGGCGGCACGTGGTTCCTGCCGCAACGCGTCGGTATGGCACGCGCGCTGGGGCTCGCGCTGACCGGCGACAAGCTCGGCGCCGAGCAGGCCGAACAGTGGGGCCTGATCTGGCGTGCGGTCGACGACGACGCGCTCGTCGCGACAACCCGCCAGCTCGCCACCCAGCTCGCGCAGCAGCCGACGCTCGCCATCGCATCGATCAAGCAGTCGATGCGAGACAGCGTCACGAACACGCTCGATCAGCAGCTCGACGTGGAACGCGACCTGCAGCGCAAGCTCGGCCAGTCGCACGACTATGCGGAAGGCGTGCAGGCTTTCATCGAGAAGCGCGCACCGCGCTTCGAGGGGCGTTGACATGACGAATGCCACCGCCACGCTCGACCCCGATTCGCTCGCCCGCGCCACCGCGCAGGCCATGTACGACGCCGACGCCTGCAGCCGTGCGTTCGGTATGGAAATCGCTGAAGTACGCGCAGGCTACGCCCGCCTTCAGATGCGCGTGCGGCCCGAATTCCTGAACGGGCACCAGACCTGCCACGGCGGGATCATCTTCACGCTCGCCGATTCGACGTTCGCGTTCGCGTGCAACTCGTACAACCTGAATGCGGTCGCGGCCGGCTGCTCGATCGAATTCCTCCGCCCCGTGCACGGCGGCGACCTGCTGACGGCCGAGGCGATCGAGCAGGCGCGTGCCGGCCGCCACGGCATCTACGACATCCGCGTCACGAACCAGACAGGCGAGACGGTCGCGATGTTTCGCGGCAAATCCGCCCAGATCAAGGGCACGGTCATCCCGGAAGACCACTGACGTCGGCGGCTCGTCCATAACAAACACTGGAGACATGCATGACTACCCCGCTACCGCTCGAGCCGATCGAGACCGCCTCACGCGACGAGCTGACCGCGCTGCAGCTCGAACGCCTCAAGTGGTCGCTCCGGCATGCGTATGACCACTCGCCCGTCTATCGCCGCAAGTTCGACGAAGCGGGCGTGCATCCGGACGACCTGAAGTCGCTCGCCGACCTGTCGCGCTTCCCGTTCACGACCAAGGGCGACCTGCGCGACAACTATCCGTTCGGGATGTTCGCGGTGCCGCAGGACCAGATTTCGCGTATCCATGCGTCGTCCGGCACGACCGGCAAGCCGACGGTCGTCGGCTATACGGCCGCCGACATCGACACGTGGGCGAATCTCGTCGCACGTTCGATCCGCGCCGCGGGTGCGCGCCGCGGCGACAAGGTGCACGTCAGCTACGGTTACGGGTTGTTCACGGGCGGGCTCGGCGCGCACTACGGCGCCGAACGCGCGGGCCTCACCGTGATCCCGTTCGGCGGCGGCCAGACCGAGAAGCAGGTACATCTGATCCAGGATTTCCGGCCCGACATCATCATGGTCACGCCGAGCTACATGCTGTCGATCGCCGACGAGATCGAGCGCCAGGGCCTCGATCCGGTGCGGAGTTCACTGCGCATCGGCATCTTCGGCGCGGAGCCGTGGACCAACGACATGCGCGTCGCGATCGAACAGCGGATGGGCATCGATGCGGTCGACATCTACGGGCTGTCCGAAGTGATGGGCCCGGGCGTGGCATCCGAATGCGTCGAGACCAAGGATGGCCCGACCATCTGGGAAGACCACTTCTATCCGGAAATCATCGACCCGGAAACCGGCGAAGTGCTGCCGGACGGCGAACTCGGCGAGCTCGTCTTCACGTCGCTGACGAAGGAAGCGCTGCCGATCATCCGCTACCGCACCCGTGACCTCACGCGCCTGTTGCCGGCCACCGCCCGAACGATGCGCCGGATGGAGAAGATCACCGGCCGGTCGGACGACATGATGATCGTGCGTGGCGTCAACGTGTTCCCGACGCAAATCGAGGAGCAGTTGCTCAAGCAGCGTGCACTCGCGCCGCACTATCAGATCGTGCTGACGAAGGAAGGCCCGCTGGACGTGCTGACGCTCAACGTCGAGCCCTGCCCGGAAACCGCGCCCGACACCGCGGCGATCCAGGCGGCGAAACAGGCGCTCGCGTACGACATCAAGTCGCTGATCGGCGTGACGGCCGTGATCAACGTGCTGCCGGTGAACGGCATCGAGCGATCGGTCGGCAAGGCGCGCCGCGTCATCGACAAGCGCAAGAGCTGAGGTCACCTCGCCGCGCAGGCGAGCGGCGCGAACTTCGCGCACTCGCCGCACGCACGCCGCGCAGCGGCGAATCCGAGCCTGCAAATGAAACAGCCCGGTCGGCCAACGCCGATCGGGCTGTTCTACTCCAAAGCATCGTTCGACGTGACACGCAGAGCATCACGCGAACTGAAATCAGACGGACACACCGGCGATCAGACCGGCACGCCCCGCGCACAATGAGACGCGCCATCCATGCCGCGTCTCGTTCACGAGCCACCCTCCGGGCAACCCGCGCCGCCCCCAAATCACGAATTCGGGAACAGCAGCCACATCCGGCCGACCTGCTTCATCCGGCCGGCCTGGTCGCCCGCGTCGTCGCCAAGCCCCCAGAAATAGTCCGCCCGCACGCCGCCCTTGATCGCCGAGCCCGTATCCTGCGCGAACACGAGCCGGTTCATCGGCGTATTCGTCAGCGGACGCGTGGTCTGCAGGAACACCGGCGTGCCGAGCGGGATCGACGACGGATCGACCGCGATCGAGCGCTCAGGCGTCAGCGGCACGCCGAGCGCACCGATCGGACCGTCCGCGCCGCCGTGCGGCGCATCCTCCTTGGTCGGCATGTCGCGGAAGAACACGAAGCGCGGATTCGTGTCGAGCAGCGCGTCGACGCGCGTCGGGTTCGCTTTCGCCCAGGCCTTGATGCCCTGCATCGTCGCCTGCGCGGGCGTCAGCTCGCCGCGATCGAGCAGCCATTTGCCGATCGAACGGTACGGTTGATTGTTGGTGCCACCGAAGCCGACCCGCATCACCGAACCGTCGTCGAGCAGCACGCGCCCCGAGCCCTGCACCTGCAGGAAGAACGCCTCGATCGGATCGTCGACCCACACGAGTTCGTTGCCGTTCAGGATGCCGGCGCGCTCGAGCTGCGCGCGTGCCGGCAGCGCGGCGCCCGCGCGATAGCCGGCCGGCCAGCGATAGAGCGCGTACTGATACGGGCCGCGACGCACGCGCGAACCGTGCAGCAGCGGCTCGTAATAGCCGGTCACGAGCCCGTCGAGCGTACCGTCGGTATTCGCGAGCTGGAACGGCGTGAAATACGTTTCGAAGAAGGTGCGGGCGCTGCTGACGTCGAGTTCGTCGAGCCGGTCGGCGGCCGCGCAAGCGCGCGTCCAGGCCGGCTGACGCGCAAGCCGCGCGCAATTTTGTCGCAGCGCGGCCGTCGCGCCGATCAGCGAATCGTCCTGCCAGCCCGGCACCTGCTGCCACGCGACCGGCGTGAGCCGCTTCGCGGCGACCTGGCCCGGCACGATCGCCGCGCCGGTCGGCGGCTTCAGCGCGGAAGTTCGCGTCGGCGCGCCGCCGCACGCCGCGAGCAGCGCCGCCGCAGCAGCAGCGGCCATCCACCCGGCCAGCCGGGGCCCAAACCACATACAATGTCCGTTCTTGATGGAAACCGCCATGTCAGATTTTCTCGACCAATATCCGATGCTCATCTTCGCGCTCGAAGCCTTCGTAGCACTTGCCCTGCTGATCTTCATCGTCGTGTGGACGTCGTCGGGCAGAAAGAAGCAGGCCCGCCACAACGACCGCCAGCCGCGCTGACGCGCGCCGCACACTGCACGCTCAATGCAGCGTGCGCGGCATGTGCAGGGCGAACTCGTCGACCGGCGCCTCGAAACGCTCGCCGTCCTCCGCCACGCAGAAGTACGCACCGCGCATCGTGCCGACCGGCGTCGCGATCACGGCCCAGCTCGTGTATTCGAAATGCTCGCCCGGCTGCAACAGCGGCTGGTGCCCGACGACGCCGAGCCCCTTCACTTCCTGCACGTGGCTTTCGCTGTCCGTGATGATCCAGTGACGGGCGATCAGCTGCGCCGCGACCTGTCCGGTGTTGCGGATGGTCAGCGTGTACGCGAATGCGTATTGACGGTGATCGGGGTCGGATTGTTCCGGCAAGTAGCTGGTTTTCACCGAAACGGTGAACTGATACTGACTCATGGTGTGTCCGCTCTAGGTAACCGCGCGCGCCGACTCGAGCGGCCGGGCCGCGGGCGCGCCGCATTGGTTCGGCATTCTATGCGCAATCGGGCCGCAACCGCACGGCCTGCCGCCGCGCAGCGGGTCGCCGGACGGTAGAATGACGGTTTTGCGCCGCAACGTCCCCGCTCCCCTGCCATGACTCAATTCCGCATCGCCCCCAGCATCCTGTCGGCCGACTTTGCACGGCTCGGCGAAGAAGTCCGCAACGTAGTCGCCGCCGGCGCCGACTGGATTCACTTCGACGTGATGGACAACCATTATGTGCCGAACCTGACGATCGGCCCGCTCGTCTGCGAGGCGATCCGCCCGCACGTGCAGGTGCCGATCGACGTGCACCTGATGGTGCGTCCGGTCGACCGGATCGTGCCCGATTTCGCGAAGGCCGGCGCGAACCTGATCAGCTTCCACCCGGAAGGCTCCGATCACATCGACCGCACGCTGTCGCTGATCCGCGACCACGGCTGCAAGGCCGGTCTCGTGTTCAATCCGGCCACGCCGCTGAACTACCTCGACCACGTGATGGATCGCCTCGACTTCGTGCTGCTGATGTCGGTGAACCCCGGCTTCGGCGGCCAGTCGTTCATTCCGGAGACGCTGAACAAGCTGCGCGAGGCGCGCGCCCGCATCGACGCGTACACCGAGCGCACCGGCCGCGAGATCCTGCTCGAAGTCGACGGCGGCGTGAAGGCCGACAACATCGCGGAAATCGCGGCGGCCGGCGCCGACACGTTCGTCGCGGGCTCGGCGATCTTCGGCAAGCCCGACTACCGCAAGGTGATCGACGAGATGCGCGCGGCGCTCGCGACCGTCGAACGGAGCTGACGCCGTGACCGACTCGTCGTTCGCCGGCCGCACGCCGGCCGGGGCCGCCACGGACGCGGCCCCGATCCGCTTCGCCGCGCCGCGCATCGATGCGGCGCTGATCGACCTCGACGGCACGATGGTCGACACGGCCGACGATTTCACGGCCGGCCTGAACGGGATGCTCGCGCAGCTCGGCGCGCCGGCCACGTCGCGCGACGAAGTGATCGGCTATGTCGGCAAGGGCTCCGAACACCTGATCCAGAGCGTGCTGAAGCCGCGCTTCCAGGCCGACGAAGCGCAGGCGCGCTTCGACGACGCACTCGCGATCTACCAGACCGAATACGCGAAGATCAACGGCCGCCACACGCGTCTCTATCCGGACGTGGCAGCCGGGCTCGACGCGCTGCGCGCGGCCGGCATCCGGCTCGCGTGCGTGACGAACAAACCGCACCGCTTCGCAGTCGAGCTGCTCGAGCAATACGGGCTGGCCGGCAGCTTCGGCATCGTGCTGGGCGGCGACAGCGTCGCGCGCAAGAAGCCCGACCCGCTGCCGATGCTGACGGCCTGCGATGCGCTGGGCGTCGCGCCGGACGCCGCGGTCGCGATCGGGGACTCGGAAAACGACGCGCTGGCAGGCCGCGCGGCCGGGATGGCGACGCTGACGGTGCCGTACGGCTACAACCACGGCAAAGCTATACAAACGATAAATTCGGATGGTATAGTCGATTCGTTGCTGGTCGCGGCTCGCGCAATTTCCGCGCACAACGCCGGCCGGCCAACCCTCTGATTATTTCTTCCATCCGCATGTTTCTGAATAAAAAACGGAGTCTGAGCAGCATCGACCGGGGAGCCTGGCCCTGGCGTCGCTGGTCGCGCTAACCTCTTCGATGAGGTACGCTGAAGCACGTCTTCAGCGCCGTTTTTTATCTCGCTGCGCATCCGCGCGCCGATCGTCGCACCACCTCGAGTTCCACCGTGTCCGAACGCTTGCGTTCAGGCTCGGCCGCAGGCTCGCGACGTTCACGCCCGGAGTGCCGGCCGGCAACAGGCACTTCTCGATCGACCGCCCTTTCGCCGACGGCCACCCGCGCAGCGTCAAGTGATCCCTGGCGCACGCGCCGCTCGTCCCGAACAGGACCGGAACATGACCGAACTCGAATTCCAATCGCTGGCGAACGAAGGCTACAACCGCATCCCGCTGATCGCGGAAGCCCTCGCCGATCTCGAAACGCCGCTGTCCCTCTACCTGAAGCTGGCCCAGCCCGAACGGGCGGGCGCCAACTCGTTCCTGCTCGAATCTGTGGTCGGCGGCGAGCGTTTCGGCCGCTACTCGTTCATCGGCCTGCCGGCCCGCACGCTCGTGCGCACCCGCAACGGCGTGTCGGAAGTGGTGCGCGACGGCCAGGTCGTCGAGACGCACGACGGCGACCCGTTCCAGTTCATCGAATCGTTCCAGGCGCGCTTCAAGGTCGCGCAGCGCCCGGGCCTGCCGCGTTTCTGCGGCGGCCTCGCCGGCTACTTCGGCTACGACGCGGTGCGCTACATCGAGAAGAAGCTCGCGAACACCGCGCCGCGCGACGATCTCGGCCTGCCCGACATCCAGTTGCTGCTGACCGAAGAAGTCGCGGTGATCGACAACCTTGCCGGCAAGCTCTACCTGATCATCTACGCGGACCCGGGCCAGCCCGAAGCGTATGCGAAGGCGAAACACCGCCTGCGCGAACTGAAGCAGCGCCTGCGCACGACCGTGCAGCCGCCCGTCACGTCGGCGAGCGTGCGCACCGAGACGTTCCGCGAATTCAAGAAGGACGACTATCTGGCCGCCGTGCGCCAGGCGAAGGAATACATCGCGGCCGGCGAGCTGATGCAGATCCAGGTCGGCCAGCGACTCACGAAGCCGTACCGCGACAATCCGCTGTCGCTGTACCGCGCGCTGCGCTCGCTGAATCCGTCGCCGTACATGTATTACTACAACTTCGGCGATTTCCACGTGGTCGGCGCATCGCCGGAAATCCTGGTGCGCCAGGAAAAACGCGGCGAAGACCAGATCGTCACGATCCGCCCGCTCGCCGGCACGCGCCCGCGCGGCAACACGCCCGAGCGCGACGCGGAACTCGCGACCGAGCTGCTCAACGATCCGAAGGAGATCGCCGAGCACGTGATGCTGATCGACCTCGCGCGCAACGACGTCGGCCGCATCGCGGAAATCGGCTCGGTGCAGGTGACCGACAAGATGGTGATCGAGAAGTACTCGCACGTGCAGCACATCGTCAGCTCGGTCGAAGGCAAGCTGAAGCCCGGCATGACGAACTACGACGTGCTGCGCGCGACGTTCCCGGCCGGCACGCTGTCCGGCGCGCCGAAGGTGCGCGCGATGGAACTGATCGACGAGCTCGAGCCGGTCAAGCGCGGGCTGTACGGCGGTGCGGTCGGCTACCTGTCGTTCTCGGGCGAGATGGATCTCGCGATCGCGATCCGCACGGGCCTGATCCACAACGGCAACCTGTACGTGCAAGCGGCGGCCGGCGTCGTCGCGGATTCGGTGCCCGAATCCGAATGGCAAGAGACCGAGAACAAGGCGCGCGCGGTGCTGCGTGCGGCCGAACAGGTCCAGGACGGCCTCGATAGCGACTTCTGACCGGAGACTGACCATGCTGCTCATGATCGACAACTACGACTCGTTTACCTACAACCTGGTCCAGTACTTCGGCGAACTCGGCGAGGACGTGCGTACCTACCGCAACGACGAAATCACGCTCGACGACATCGCGCGCCTGAACCCCGACACCATCTGCCTGTCGCCCGGCCCGAGCAATCCGCAACACGCGGGCATCACGCTCGACGTGCTGCGCGAATTCGCGGGCAAAAAGCCGATCCTCGGCGTCTGCCTCGGCCACCAGGCGATCGGCGAAGCGTTCGGCGGCCGCGTCGTGCGCGCGAAGACCATCATGCACGGCAAGGTGAGCCGGATCGAAACCGACTGCCGCGGCGTGTTCGCCGACCTGCCGAAGCATTTCGACGTGACGCGCTACCACTCGCTCGCGATCGAGCGCGAATCGCTGCCCGACTGCCTCGAGGTGTCCGCGTGGACCGACGACGGCGAGATCATGGGCGTGCGCCACAAGACGCTGCCGGTCGAAGGCGTGCAGTTCCACCCGGAATCGATTCTCTCGGAGCATGGCCATGCGCTGCTCGAGAATTTCCTGAAGCAGCATCGCGCAGCGGCCCATGCCGCCGCACCGGCTGCCTGACGGGAGACGCACGATGACGATTACCCCGCAGGAAGCGCTGCAGCGCACGATCGAGCACCGCGAGATCTTCCACGACGAAATGCTGCACCTGATGCGGCTGATCATGCGCGGCGACCTGTCGCCCGTGATGGCGGCCGCGATCATCACCGGGCTGCGCGTGAAGAAGGAGACGATCGGCGAGATCGCCGCCGCCGCGACCGTGATGCGCGAATTCGCGAACCACGTCGAGGTGCAGGACAACTCGAATTTCGTCGACATCGTCGGCACCGGCGGCGACGGCTCGCACACGTTCAACATCTCGACCGCGTCGATGTTCGTCACGGCGGCCGCGGGCGCGAAGGTCGCGAAGCACGGCAACCGCGGCGTATCGAGCAAGTCCGGCAGCGCCGACGTGCTCGAGGCGCTCGGCGTGAACATCGACCTGCAGTCGGAGCAAGTCGCCGCATCGATCGCCGAAACTGGCATGGGCTTCATGTTCGCGCCGAACCATCACCCGGCGATGAAGAACATCGCGGCCGTGCGCCGCGAACTCGGCGTGCGCACGATCTTCAACATCCTCGGCCCGCTGACCAATCCGGCCGGCGCGCCGAACCAGCTGATGGGCGTGTTCCACCCCGACCTCGTCGGCATCCAGGTGCGCGTGATGCAGCGTCTCGGCGCGCAGCACGTGCTCGTCGTGTACGGCAAGGACGGCATGGACGAGGTGTCGCTCGGCGCCGCGACGCTCGTCGGCGAGTTGCGCGACGGCAAGGTGCACGAATACGAGATCCATCCGGAGGACTTCGGCCTGCAGATGGTGTCGAACCGCACGCTGAAGGTGGAAAATGCCGACGAATCGCGCACGATGCTGCTCGGCGCGCTGGACAACCAGCCGGGCGTCGCGCGCGAGATCGTCACGCTGAACGCGGGCACCGCGCTCTACGCGGCCAATATCGCCGAATCGATCGCGGACGGCATCCAGCTCGCCCGCGAAGCGATCGCGAGCGGCAAGGCCCGCGCGAAGGTCGACGAACTCGTGCGCTTCACGCAGCAATTCAAGCGCTGACCCTCTTACGAATCCAGCAGGAACCCCTATGAGCGACATTCTCGACCGAATCATCGCCGTCAAGCGCGAAGAAATCGCGGCGGCCCTGCGCAGCACGCCGCTCGAGGCACTGAAACTGGAAGCCTCCGCGCGCGACCTCCGCGACTTCGTCGGTGCGCTGCGCGCGAAGCACGCGGCCGGCAACGCCGCCGTGATCGCCGAAATCAAGAAGGCCAGCCCGTCGAAAGGCGTGCTGCGCGAGCACTTCGTGCCGGCCGACATCGCGCGCTCGTATGCGGCGCACGGCGCCGCGTGCCTGTCGGTGCTGACCGACGAGCAGTTCTTCCAGGGCGGCGTCCGCTATCTCGAGGAAGCGCGCGCGGCTTGCACGCTGCCGGTGCTGCGCAAGGACTTCATCGTCGACGCGTACCAGATCGTCGAAGCCCGCGCGATGGGCGCCGACGCGATCCTGCTGATCGCCGCCGCGCTCGACACGCCGCTGATGCAGGATCTCGAAGCGTATGCGCACTCGCTCGGCCTGGCGGTGCTGGTCGAAGTGCATGACCGCCACGAGATGGAACAGGCGCTGACGCTGAAGACGCCGCTGCTCGGCATCAACAACCGCAACCTGCGCACGTTCGAGACGTCGATCCAGACCACGCTCGACATGCTCGACATGATTCCGGCGGATCGCATCGTCGTGACCGAATCGGGCATCCTGTCGCGCACCGACGTCGACACGATGCGCGCGGCGAACGTGAACACGTTCCTCGTCGGCGAGGCGTTCATGCGCGCCGACCAGCCGGGCGAGGAACTCGCACGGATGTTCTTCTGATGGCGATCGAACAGGAAATCAAGCTCGCGCTGCCGGCCGGCCAGGCCGACGCCGCGCGCCGCTTCTTCGAGACGCTGACCGGCGAACCCGGCCGTGCCATCGCGCTCGCGAACGTCTATTACGACACGCCCGATCTCGCGCTGGCGCGCTCGAAGAGCGCGGTGCGCGTGCGCCGCACGCCGGACGGCTGGCTGCAGACGTTCAAGACGGTCGGCAGCGCGGAAGGCGGCCTGCATAGCCGCCACGAATGGGAGCTGCCGGTCGCGGGCGACGCGCTCGAAATCGACGCGCTCGTCGCGGCCTGCGACGTGCCGAAAGCCGCCGCCGCGCTCAATGACGCGGCCGGCGCGCTGCACGCGCTGTTCCGCACGGATTTTTCGCGTACGCTGTGGCGCATCGCAATCGGCGGCGCAACCGTCGAGGCCGCGGTGGACCTCGGCGAGATCGTCGTCCAGGCGGAACACGAAACGCGCCGCGAACCGATCAGCGAAATCGAACTCGAACTGATCGACGGCCCGGAAACGGCGCTCGCGACGCTCGCCGCCGAACTGCAGCAGGCGCTGCCGGGCCTCGTTCCCGAAAACATCAGCAAGGCGCAGCGCGGCTACCGGCTGCGCGCGCAATAAACTC
This sequence comes from Burkholderia sp. E168m15, assembly GCF_016586105.1. Classification (NCBI taxonomy): domain Bacteria; kingdom Pseudomonadati; phylum Pseudomonadota; class Betaproteobacteria; order Burkholderiales; family Burkholderiaceae; genus Burkholderia; species Burkholderia sp. E168m15. The sequence continues at coordinate 17,442 of NZ_BCPO01000016.1, read as the reverse complement.
GCATCACGCATGGCAACCCGCAAGACTTCCCGCGCGCCGCAACAGGCGTCGCTGTTCGACGATCCCGTGCCGGAAACGGCACCGGCCGATATTCCGTCCGCGGCTTCCGAGCCGCCTGCGGCCGGGCGCAAACCCGCGAAGAAAACCGCTGCCCCGGCGCCCGTGCCCATGCCCGAGCCGGCTCCGCCCGCCGCGGCCCCGCGGCCCGTTGCCGCCGACGTACCGCATCTCGCCGCGCAATTCGACGCGCTGCCGGCCGTCTGGCGCGACGTGCTGAAACCGTTCACCGACAGCGACGCGTACGCGCCGCTGTGCCGCTTCGTCGACGAAGAGCGTGCGGCCGGCAAGACGGTCTACCCGACCGACGTGTTCCGCGCGCTGCGCCTGACGCATCCCGACGACGTGAAGGTCGTGATCCTCGGCCAGGACCCGTACCACGGCGACGACCGCGGCACGCCGCAGGCGCACGGCCTCGCGTTCTCGGTGCCGCCGGCCGTCCGCACGCCGCCGTCGCTGCGCAACATCTTCAAGGAAATCGCCGCGAACTTCGGTCACGACACGCCGCGTCACGGCTGCCTCGACACGTGGGCACGCCAGGGCGTGCTGCTGCTCAACACCGTGCTGACGGTCGAGCGCGGCGCGGCCGCGAGCCATGCGAAGCGCGGCTGGGAGCAATGCACGGACACGCTGATCCGCGAGCTCGCCGGCCGTCATCGCGGGCTCGTGTTCATGCTGTGGGGCGCGCACGCGCAGGCCAAGCGCGCGCTGTTCGACGCGAACGCGCACTGCGTGCTCGAAGCGCCGCATCCGTCGCCGCTGTCCGCGCACCGCGGCTTCCTCGGCTGCCGCCATTTCGCGCTCGCGAACGACTATCTGGCCGCTGCCGGCCGCGAACCGATCGACTGGCGCCTGCCGGACGTAGCCGAAACGCTCGCGTAACGGCCTCGGTTGCGGCGAGTTCGCCGGCCGAATGCAAAAACGCCGCGTCCCCGAAAGGACGCGGCGTTTTTTCATCGGGCGACGCAGCGGGTGCATCGCACCCGCATCGACCTGACGCGTTACGCGGCGGCGATCGCTTCGCGTGCGCTGGCCAGCGCGGCGCTCTGCGCGTCCGGGCCGAGGTTCAGGCCTTCCGCGTGAATGAAATTCACGTCGGTCAGGCCGATGAAGCCGAGGAACGAACGCAGGTACGGGGTCTGGCTATCGTTCGGCGTACCCAGGTACTTGCCGCCGCGCGCCGTCACCACGTGAACCTTCTTGCCCTTGATCAGGCCTTCCGGACCGTTCTCGGTATAGCGGAACGTGACGCCTGCGCGGGCGATCCAGTCGAAGTACGTCTTCAGTTGCGACGAGATGCCGAAGTTGTACATCGGCGCGCCGATCACGATGATGTCGGCCGCTTGCAGTTCGGCGATCAGTGCATCGCTCTTCGCGACGATCGCATTCTGTTCCGCGGTGCGCTTGTCGGCCGGCGTGAAGAACGCGCCGAGCACCGATTCGTCGAGGTGCGGCAGCGCATCGGCCAGCAGGTCGCGGACCACGACGTTCGCGCCGGGGTTCGATTGTTGCAGCTTTGCCGTCAGTTCGTTGGACAGCAGCGTGGATTGCGCACCTTGCGAACGCGCGGCGGAATTGATTTGCAGAATGGTCGTCATGTCAGGCTCCGGGTGGGGTTGCGCTTCGGTAGCGCGAGTGACGCCATTGTGCGTGGCCACATGACCGCGAAAAAGCGGGTTCAGGGCGACGGATTGTTGCAACAACAGAACAATCGCCGATCGTGCCCCGCTACCCGCTTGCGTACGATTACCCCTTCAGCCAGGCTTCGCGGGCCTTCGTGGCCGCAGCCGGCTTCGCGGCCGCCGTCAGCCGGTAGCGGGTGACTTCCGGGCCGTCGAGCTTCAGTTTCGCGGTGCGCAGCTCGTCGCGGCGGAACGCGTGAATCTCGACCTTGTCGCCCGGCCGGTAGCGTGCGAGCAGCGCATCGAGGTTCGTGCCCGTCACGCGCAGCCCGTCGACCGCGATCAGCGTGTCGCCGGCCGACAGCCCCGCGCGATGCGCGGCGCCGCCTTCGTAGACCGCCGCCAACGTGCAGTCCGCGCCGCCCCGCAGGCGCGCGCCGATCGTCGGCTTCGCGGCCGCGCCGGTCGCGACCTCGGGGGCCAGCGTCACGCCGAACGGCGCGAGCAGTTCGCCGAGCGGCAGGTCGCGCGTGCCGTGCACGGCGTCGGCGAACAGGCGGCCGAGCGCGATGCCCGTCGCCTCCTCGATCAGCGCCTCGACTTCGTTTTCGTCCACACCCGCCTGCTTGCCGCGATAGAAGTCGCGGCCGTAGCGTTGCCACAGCAGGCGCATCACGTCGTCGAGCGACTTCCGGTTGCGCGTCCGCGCGCGGATCGCGAGATCGAACGCCAGCGCAACGAGCGAGCCCTTCGTGTAATAGCTGACGATCGCGTTGGTCGCGTTCTCGTCCTGGCGGTAGTACTTGATCCACGCGTCGAACGAGCTTTCCGCGACGCTCTGCTTGAGCCGGCCCGTGCCGCGCAGCACGCCACCGATCGTGCGGCCGAGGGCCGCGAAATAGTCGTCCTGCGACATCAGCCCGCTGCGCACCAGCATCAGGTCGTCGTAATACGACGTGAAGCCCTCGAACAGCCACAGCAGCGACGTGTAGTTCTCGCGCGTGAGGTCGTACGGCACGAACGCCGCCGGCTTGATGCGCTTCACGTTCCACGTGTGGAAATACTCGTGGCTGCAGAGACCGAGATACGTGCGATAGCCTTCCGTCGTTTCCGGTCGCCCCTTCACCGGCAGGTCGGTCCGGTTGCAGATCAGCGCGGTCGATGCGCGATGCTCGAGGCCACCGTAGCCGTCGCTGACCGCGAGCGTCATGAACACGTAGCGGTCCATCGGCGCCTTTTTCGACTTCGGCTCGAACAGCGCGATCTGCGCTTCGCACACACGCTTCAGATCGGTACGCAGCCGCTCCAGGTCGAGTTGCGTCACGCGCCCGGCGATCACGATGTCGTGCGGCACGCCGTGCGCGTCGAACGTCGCGAGCGCGAATTCGCCGATCGTCACCGGATGGTCGGACAGCTCGTCATAGTTCGCCGCGCGATACGCGCCGAAACCGTAACGCCGGGTGCCGCCCGCTTCGGGCAGCGCGGTGCCGACACGCCACGTGCGGAACGCGGCACCGGCCGGTTTCGCGATGTCGACTTCGCACGGCGCGTCCTCGCGACCGGCGACGCTCAGGAACACCGCCGTCGCGTTGAAGAAGCCGCCCGATTCGTCGAGATACGCGGAGCGCACCGACAAATCCCATGCATACACGTCGTAGCGCAGCGTCAGCGCGCCGGCCACGGGCGCGGCCTGCCACGTGTGCTTGTCGGTCTTCGCGATGCGCACCTTGCGGCCCGCGTCGTTGAACGCACGCAGCGTCACGATGTTGCGTGCGAATTCGCGCACGAGATAGCTGCCCGGAATCCATACCGGCAGCGAGAAACGCTGGCCTTCGGGATCGGGATCGGCAACCGTCACCGTCACTTCGAACAGGTGCGCGGCAAGATCTTTCGGGACAATCGAATAGCGGATCGGCTGGGTCATCGTGGCAATCGGTCGGTCGAATACGGCGGCGAAAACGAAGAGAGGCGCCGGCAGATCATGCGGGCGCCCCTCGCTGGCCGGGCGCTGCGCCCGGCGTGCAGTCGGTTACTTGCTCGAGGCGAGCGCCTGGTTGAGCTGGTCGGCCGATACCGCGCCCGGCAGGCGGCGACCGTCCGGCAAAAAGATCGTCGGCGTGCCCGTGACGTTCATCCCGCGGCCGAGCGCAAGGTTCTTGTCGAGCGCGGTGGTGTCGCAGGTACCGGCGCCGGACGGCGCGCGATGGTCGAGCATCCAGCTTTCCCACGTCTTCGCGCGGTCGGTCGCGCACCAGATCGCCTTCGACTTCGCGGTCGAATCCGGCGACAGCACCGGGTACAGGAACGTGTAGACGGTCACGTTGTCGACCGACTGCAGCGTCGTCTCGAGCTTCTTGCAGTACGGGCAGTTCGGATCGGAGAACACCGCGATCTTGCGGGCGCCGTTGCCCTTGACGATCTTGATCGCATTCGCGAACGGCAGGCTCGCGAAGTCGATCTTGTTGATTTCGGACAGGCGGGCGTCGGTCAGGTTCTTGTGCGTCTTCGCGTCGACGAGATCGCCGAGCAGCACGTAGTCGCCCGCCGCGTCGCTATAGATGATCTGCGAGCCGAGGTTCACTTCGTAAAGGCCTGCGACCGGCGATTTCGACACGCTCTTGATCGGCGCGTCGTTGCCGAGACGGGCTTGCAGCGTGGCCTTCAGCTTGTCGGTGGTCTGGTCGGCCTGCGCGGTGCAGCCGAGCGTCGCCATCGTGACGGCCAGCGCCAGCGACGCGATGCGGATCGTTTTTTTCATTGAAATCTTCCTTCAGCTCAATCGGAGTGCACGGCACAGTGTACGCCGTAACGGAACCGTCTCCGACCGGCGCGGCGGCGGAAGGTTCGCTCAGCCGAGCGCGGCCGACACGAGCCAGCGCTTCACAAGCGGCTGCGCGCCGACGAACGCCATGCCCGCATTGCGCACCGCCTTCGCGAGCGAGCCCGGCACCGCGAACAGCCGCTGCAGGCCGTCGGTGGCGACCATCAGCGCGCGAATGTCCTCGCGGCGCGAACGTTCGTAGCGGCGCAGCAGCACCGTATCGCCGAGATTGCGGAAGCTTTCCTTGCCCGCGATCGCGTCGGCGAGCGCGGCGACGTCGCGCAGCCCGAGGTTCATCCCCTGCCCCGCGAGCGGGTGAATCAGGTGCGCGGCATCGCCTACCAGCGCGACACGCGGCGCGATCAGCTTGTCGACCGTCTGCAGGGCCAGCGGGAAGCCGGCGGCCGGCGTCACGCATTCGAGCGTGCCGACCTGGCCGTGCGACACGCGCTCGACCTCGGCCGCGAGCTGCGCCGGATCGAGTGCGAGCAGTGCGTCGGCATGCGCGGTGTGCGCGGACCACACGAGCGACACGTGGCCGTCCGGCAGCGGCAGCAGCGCGACGATCTCGCCTTCGTGGAACCACTGGTACGCGGTCTCGCGGTGCGGCAGCGATGCCTTGAAGTTCGCGACGACGCCCGTTTGCCGGTAGTCGCGTCGCTCTACCCTGGCCCCCATTTGGGAGCGCACCCACGAATGCGCGCCGTCGGCGCCGACGACGAGATCGGCCTCGAGCACCTGGCCCGACGACAGCGTCAGCACGGCCGCGTCGTCGCGCACGTCGAAGCCCTGCGCACGCGCATCGAACCACGTCAGGTTCGGCTGGAACCGCAGCGCGGCGTCGAGCGACGCCTCGACCAGCGAGGATTCGGCGATCCAGGCGAGCTGCGGCACGGACGCCTGGTAGGCGGAGAAATGCAGTTCGGCATGCGCATCGCCATACACGCGCATGTCGTAGACCGGCGCGAGCCGGCCGTGGTCGAGCGCCTGCCAGACCCGCAGCCGCTCGAGCAACGCCTGCGAACTGGACGACAGCGCGTAGACCCGCGTGTCGAACGCGAGATCGGCGGGGCGCGGCGTGGCCGGCTGGGCGAGCAAGGCTGTCTTGTAGCCGGACTGGGTCAGCGCGAGCGCGGCCGTCTTGCCGACGAGCCCGCCGCCGACCACGGCGACGTCGAAGGAGTGGTGGGCAGTCATGGCGGGCATTATAGCCGCGGGGCCAAACCCTTACGCGGCCGGACTTTGCGGGAAATCAGCAGAATCGCGGGCCGGTGCGCCCGCGCGGCGGCCCGCCGCATCGGCCGTTCGGCGGCAAGCCCGGAATCCGGGGCGCCGGCACGGTACAATAGCGTCTTTGACCGTCGGCCCGCCGCGCTCCACGCGCCGGCCGCCCCTTTTTTCCCGCGCCGCCGTGCCCTGTCCGGCCGCGCCGCCTCACCCGTCCGAAGGATTCCATGAGTCTCAAATGCGGCATCGTCGGCTTGCCCAACGTCGGCAAGTCCACCCTGTTCAATGCGCTGACCAAGGCCGGCATCGCCGCCGAGAACTACCCGTTCTGCACGATCGAGCCGAACGTCGGCATCGTCGAAGTGCCCGATACGCGCCTGAAGGCGCTCTCCGAGATCGTCAAGCCGGAGCGTGTCGTGCCGGCCGTCGTCGAATTCGTCGACATCGCGGGCCTCGTCGCGGGCGCGAGCAAGGGTGAAGGCCTCGGCAACCAGTTCCTCGCGAACATCCGCGAAACCGATGCGATCACGCACGTCGTGCGCTGCTTCGAGGATGACAACGTCATTCACGTCGCCGGCAAGGTCAGCCCGATCGACGACATCGAAGTGATCAACACCGAACTCGCGCTCGCCGACCTCGGCACCATCGAGAAGGCGCTCACGCGCTATTCGAAGGCGGCGAAGTCGGGCAACGACAAGGAAGCGGCGAAGCTCGTCGCGGTGCTCGAAAAGGTGCGCGCGCAACTCGACCAGGGCAAGGCCGTGCGCGGCCTCGCGCTGTCGGACGACGAACAGGCGCTGATCAAGCCGTTCTGCCTGATCACCGCGAAGCCGGCGATGTACGTCGCCAACGTGAAGGACGACGGCTTCGAGAACAACCCGCACCTCGAGGCGGTGCGCAAGTACGCGGAAAGCGAAAACGCGCCGGTGGTCGCCGTATGCGCGGCGATCGAGGCGGAAATCGCCGATCTCGACGACGCGGACAAGGAAGCATTCCTCGCCGACATGGGCATGGAAGAGCCGGGCCTCGACCGCGTGATCCGCGCGGGCTTCAAGCTGCTCGGCCTGCAGACCTATTTCACCGCCGGCGTGAAGGAAGTGCGCGCGTGGACGATCCACATCGGCGATACCGCTCCGCAAGCGGCCGGCGTGATCCACACCGACTTCGAGCGCGGCTTCATCCGTGCGCAGACGATCGCGTTCGACGACTTCGTCACGTACAAGGGCGAGCAAGGCGCGAAGGAAGCCGGCAAGATGCGCGCGGAAGGGAAGGAATACGTCGTGCACGACGGCGACGTGATGAACTTCCTGTTCAACGTCTGAGCGAATCACCCCAGGCGTAGTACGGCAATACACGGAAAACCCCTTGCGGCCTCGGCGCCGCAAGGGGTTTTCTGTTTCATGCGCCCGGCATCGTTCCGCTCGGGTCGACCGACTGCAGCAACATGCGCTCACCCGGCAACCGCTACGCAGCCACCGGCGCCGGCGCGCGACTCCGGCGCACGATCATCGCGAGCAGCGCGACCAGCATCGCCGACGCGACCGGCCAACCCGTGCCGCTGATCACCGCGATGAAGGCCTGCGCCGGCGCGAGCCAGGCCAGCACGACGATCACGATCTCGGCTCGGCGCAACGGGACGTTCCGCGCGTCCAGCAGCAGGAATGCAACCGGCAACACCAGCCAGAGCAGGTCGTAGTACACATAGTAAGGCTGCACGAGCAGCGTACCGGCGGCGAGCGCGGCGGCGCGGAGCGCGAAGCGCGAGCGGCGAATCCAGACGTCGACGACCGCCGCGACCGCCAGTACCCCGACGACCGCATGCACGGCATAGGCTGGCCCGACGGACAGCCCGGCTGCCCGGGCGAGCGAGATCGTCGACGGCATGGCCCGCCGAAGCGTGTCGCCGTACTCGACCACGTTGTGGTGGAACGCCGGCATGAACGCGAAAAACGCGGCCCACGCCCGCACGCCAAACGCCGCCAGCGACACCGCGACGATGCCGGCGCTGAACGCGCCGGCCGATATCAACGCCTTCCAGTGGCGCCCGCAGATGAGCGCCAACGGGAACAGCACGCCGAATTGCGGCTTCACGATCAGCACCGCAATGCATGCGCCCGCCAGAACCGGGCTCGATTCGAGCAGGAGCAGCGCCGCGGCCGCCGCCGCGACCGTCATGAAGGAATTTTGCATCGTGAGCGCCGCGCCGAGCAGCCCCGGAAATGCGGCAATCGCGACGCGCAGTTGCGTGTCGAGCGGGCGCACGACACGCGCGACGACCTCCGCATAACAAGCGATCTGCAGTGTCGCGAACACCACGAGCGCGAAGGCGAACGGCACGAGGCCGAACGGGAGGATGACGAGCAGGAACGTCGGCGGATACGGCCACGGAGCGAAGTCGTCGAACGGCCGCAGGGCGGCTTCGATCGGCTGCATCCACCCGGGCGAGAAGATCGCCGCGGCGCCGTGCTCGATCGCGACACGGGCCGCCGCCCAGAAAATCGCGAAGTCCGAGCCGACCATCGGGGACGAGCGATCGTGCCAGCCGTAGTACCTCATCGCCCAGACAGCCAGAACGACGATCTGCAGCGCGAGTACCGCGGCTGCATACGTGCCGACGCGCCGCGCGTCGACCGCGCGACTGCCCGATCCGTGCACCGTCCCCATCGCCCACCCCCGCGATTTTTCTTCTCGTCGAGTATAGGCGACGATCGTTTCGCCAGACGACGTTCCCGTCGGCACGCAGCAGCGTGCGTCGCCCAATATCGATGCCGCGCGGCCGGTACTCGCAACGGCATCCGTCCGTCGTCGAAAGCAAAATGGCCCGGCCGGCAGATGCCGGTCAGGCCATGTTCATGAGCGAGGCTCCCGCCCCGCCGCTACATCACGCGATCAGATCACGTCGCCGACACCCGGCGCCCCGCGTTCGCCCGCGCATCGCGGCCGCGCTTGTTCAGCCACGACGCGAACAGCACGATCAACGCCAGCACGGCCGTCGCGCCGACTTCCATCCGGTGCTCCTCGCTGACGAACATCACGGTCAGCGTGCCGCAGATGAACAGGATCACGGCCCACGTGAGCCACGGGAACAGCCACATCCGCAGCGTCAGGTCCGCGCCGCCCGATTCGAGCGTCTTGCGCATCCGCAGTTGCGAGATCGCGATCACGAGATACACGAGCAGCGCGATCGCGCCCGACGTCGCGAGCAGGAAGCCGAACACCTGCTCCGGCATCAGGTAGTTCGCGATCACGGTCAGGAAGCCGAACGCGGTCGACGCAAGCACGGCCGCACGCGGCGTGCCGGTCGAATCGGTGCGATGCAGGAAGGCGGGCGCGTCCTTGCGCCGGGACAGCGAGAACAGCATCCGCGACGCGGTGTACAGCGCCGAATTCAGGCAGCTCGCGACCGACACGAGCACGATCACGTCGATGATCGCCTTCGCGTTCGGGACGCCGATCAGCTCCATCGCGCGCTGATACGAGCCGTGCTTCGGCAGCAGCGGGTCGTTCCACGGCACGATGGCCGCGACGACGAGGATCGAGCCGAGATAGAACAGCGTGATACGCCAGATGACCGAGTTCGTCGCGCGCACGATCTGGCGCTGCGGGTTGTCCGATTCGGCGGCCGCGATCGTCACGATCTCGGTGCCGAGGAACGAGAACATCGTCGTGAGCATGGCCGCGAGCACCGCGCTCGCGCCGTGCGGCATGAAGCCGTCGTGCACGAACAGGTTCGACACGCCCGACACGGCCGGCGCCGGAATGATGCCGACGATCGCCGCACCGCCGATGCACAGGAACACGACGATCGCGACGACCTTGATCAGCGCGAACCAGAATTCGAATTCGCCGTAGTTCTTGACGGAGAAGAGATTGGTGACGGTGAGCAGCAGCGTGATGCCGAGCGCGAAGATCCACGTCGCGATGCCCGGGAACCACGCATTGAGGATGGTCGCGGCGGCGGTCGCCTCGATCGGGATCACCAGCACCCAGAACCACCAGTACAGCCAGCCGATCGTGAAGCCGGCCCAGTGGCCGATCGCGCGATCGGCATAGGTCGAGAACGACCCGCTGTCCGGATGCGCGACGGCCATTTCGCCGAGCATGCGCATCACCAGCACGACCAGCACGCCCGCGATCGCATACGCGAGTATCGATGCCGGCCCGGCTTCCGCGATCGCGTGGCCGGAGCCGACGAACAAGCCCGCGCCGATCACGCCGGCAATCGACATCATCGTTACGTGACGCTGCTTCAGGCCAGTGCCGAGGCCTGTGTTGCTTCCACTCATCTGTCTCTCTCCAAAAAACGGTTCCGGTACGACCGGGTGTCGCGTGAAGGCGGCGCGGGGAGTTGTCGTTCTTGAATCCGGTCGCGGCCGCGGGTGCGTCGCACGCGGGCATGGGCCGGATGGGGCCGTTCCGGTCGGGTCGCCCGCGCAGTCTGCGAAGCTGCGGGTGCGATGCGGCGCACCGGGCGCCGGCGCATCGCGTACGCCCGTTCCGTCGGCTGTCGTCAGCCGCCTTCGAAGCGAAGGAGTGTAAGCATCAAACGGTTCTTCACTAAGAACCAATTGAAGAATTTCGATGGAACCACTCGTTGCATCGATACGAACCGATGCAACGCTTGATCCGGTTCGGCAGGCTGCATCGCGCGCGGGGTGGGCGCGATTCAGTGCGTGTCGCGGGCGGCTTCGTCCCGCCACTTCGCCGGCACGATTGCGCGCCATTCCCGCAGAAGCAGGTTTTTCACGGCGTCGGGATGCGCGGCCGACAGGCGCACCAGCACGATCGGCCAGCCGACATAGTGATCGGTCACGTAATACACGTCGGGCGCCGACTCGATCAGCCATGCACGCTCGTCGGGGCCGACGCCCTTCACGACGAGCGTGTCGCCGTCCTCGCGCAGCCGCGCGAGCACCTTGCCCTTCACCTTGAGCGCGGGCGTGCCGTACGACGTGCCGTCCTCGACGCCACGCCAGTGCGATCTGCCGGACTTCGTCGAATGTCACGATGCCTCCCCGACCGTGCGTCGATGGTTGACGGTCCGGCCACCCTACCGGAAATCGCGCGGCGCGCCCAGCCGGGTGGCACTATCCGCCGGCCGCACGCGCGGCGGCCGGCGCACGCCCGGTGGTCGCGACGATCGCGAACGCGATCGCATTCGCGGCGGCGCTCGCGAGGATCGGTACGAGATAGCCGCCGCCCGCGTCGTAAATGAAGCCGGCGGCGGCCGGCCCGATCAGCGTGCCGAACGCGACGCTCGTGTACAGGATGCCGATGATCGCGCTCACGTTGCGCCCGCCGAAATAGTCCATCACGACCGCCGGCAGCACGGCGACCCAGCCGCCGTAGAACACGCCGAACACGAGCGCGAACCCGGCCAGCGTCGCGACGGTTCCGGCGCCCGCCCATGCGACGAGCGCAACGGCCATGCCGGCGAACATCGCGAGCAGCGACGCGCGGCGGCCGAAGCGATCGGCCAGGCCGCCGAGGAAGAAGCGGCCGGCCGTGCTGCCCACGCCGATCGCGCCGAGCAGCAGCACGGCCGTCGACGGCGCGACGCCGTGATCGAGCGCGTACGGCACGAGGTGAACGAACGGGACGAATACGCCGAACGAACAGACGAGGCAGGCCGCGTAGAGGCTCGCGAACGGCCGCGACGTGACGGCTTCGCGTACCGTCGCGCCGGCTGGTACGCTCGCGGCCGCGGCCGGGGAAGCCCCGCCATTCCGGCCGTCGCCGTCCGGGGCGACATCGCCGTCCGGCAACAGCCCCCGCCCGCGCGGGTCGTTCTCGATCAGCAGCGACATGCCGGCTCCCAGCACGATCACGAGCGCGGCGAGCGTGAAATACGCGCTGCGCCAGCCGACCTGCGCGATCAGCGCGGACGCGAGCGGCGGCATCACCAGCGTGCCGACGCCGATCCCCGCGACCGCGAGCCCCGACGCGAACCCGCGCCGGCGCACGAACCAGCGCTGAACCGCGCCGACGGCCGGCACGTACGCGCAGCCGACGCCGAACCCGACACCGAGCCCGTACGCGACATAGACCTGCAGCAGCGTATGCGCCGCGCCGGCCGCCGCGAGCCCCGCGCCGGTCAGCAGCATCCCGGCGACGGCGAGCCGCCGCGAGCCGAAACGATCGGCCAGCGGCCCGCTGACGATGCCGAAGCCGAAGTACAGGAAGCCGGCGAGCGAGAACACGAGCGAGATCTGGCCGCGCGACGCGGCGAAATCCCGCTGCAGCGATTCGACGAACGCACTGAACGTATACGCGCTGCCGAACCCGACGAACGTGACGGCAAACGCGGCCGCCACCACGTACCAGCCATGGAAAACGCGTGACGCGCCCGGGCGGTTCATGACGATGCTCCTTTCGGGTTCCACCGGCTGCCGGGCGGCGGTCCGGATTGCCCCGTGGATATAGTTGAACTATGTTGATCGCATCGGCCGCCGATCGGCACCCGACAGGCAGCCGCGAAACAGGCGATCCGTTGCGTCAACGGTACGCGCGCATACGCGTCGTCTCAAACGATATTTCGTCGACCTTTCGCTTTAGAAAAACTGAATGAATCGTTCCCGCCTGCCGCCGCTCAACGCGTTGCGCGCGTTCGAAGCCGCCGCCCGCCACCTGTCGGTGAAGTCGGCGGCCGAGGAGCTGTCGGTCACGCCCGGCGCGGTGAGCCAGATGATCCGCACGCTCGAGACGCACCTCGGCGTGCAACTGTTCGAGCGCGTGAACCGCGGCATCCTGCTGACGGCCGCCGGCCGCGACTACCTGCCGCCCGTGCGCAACGCGTTCCGGCAGATCGCCGATGCGTCGCAGCGCGTGTCGGGCGCCGCCGACAGCGGCGTGCTGACGGTGAGCGTTACGCCGTTCTTCGCGTCCGCGTGGCTGGTCCCACGCCTTGCGCAGTTCCGGCAGGCTTGCCCGGACGTCGACCTGCAGGTCCTCACGAGCCACGCGCTCGCGGATTTCGCGCGCGACGGCGTCGACGTCGCGATCCGCCACGGCCTCGGGCGCTACATCGGGCTGTGCAGCGAACGCCTGCTGACGGTGGAAATCGTCGCGCTCGCGTCGCCGGACCTCGTCGCGCGGCTCGGCATGCCGGCGACGCCGGCCGAGCTCGTCGGCTGGCCGCAGTTGCACGACGCCGAACGCAAGGGCTGGCACATCTGGTTCGGCGCGCAGCGGATCGACGATTTCGGCCCGCCGCGCGGCCCGGCGTTCGACGATTCGGGCCTGCTGCTGCAGGCGATCGTTGCCGGCCAGGGCGCCGGGTTGCTGCCGGCCGCGATGGTGCGCGGCGAGCTGGCGAGCGGCCGGCTCGTGCAGCTTGCCGACGTCGCATGGCTCGACGATTTCGCGTACTACCTCGTCTATCCGCCGCATCACGCGGAACGGCCGAAGGTTGCCGCGTTCCGCCGGTGGATTCTCGATGCCGCGCAGGCCGACGGCGCGGCGTCGATGACCGGCGCGGCCTAGCGTCGCGCGGCGGCGCGCCGATCCGCCAACATGCGGCGCGGGCGTTCGGTTCGACATCGCCCGACCTCGATAACAACGAACCGAACGAGAGAGACCATGCGTGCCCTGCTCCGCCGTGCGACCCATGTCGCGACCCTGTCCGCCGCGCTGTTCGTCGCGGGCGCCGCGTTGCCCCCTGCCGCGCACGCATATCGCGCATCACCCGGCTACGGCAACGAAGCCGATCTCGACCGTCACGACACGTATCGCAACCGCGACGGCGAAACCGTGCATGCGCCCGCCCATTCGAAATCGGGCCGCGTGCCGGACGGCGCGCGCGCACGTTGCCGCGACGGCACGTACAGCTTCAGCCGTCACCGGCGCGGCACGTGCTCGGGGCACGGCGGCGTCGCCGCGTGGCTGTGAGCGCAGATCGGCCGAATGGCCTGCACCGCGCCAGCGGCAGCCGGCGGCGAAGTACAATACGCGCTCGCACCGCCGCGCCCCGCGCGGCACGCTCCGTACCGAATCACCCGACGCCGCCACGCCCGCGCGCTGCGCGGCCGTCCCAACCACTTCTGACTTTCACACCGAAATGGCCCAATACGTTTTCACGATGAACCGGGTCGGCAAGATCGTGCCGCCCAAGCGCCAGATCCTGAAGGACATCTCGCTGTCGTTCTTTCCCGGCGCGAAGATCGGCGTGCTCGGCCTGAACGGCTCGGGCAAGTCGACGCTGATCCGCATCATGGCGGGCGTCGACAAGGACATCGAAGGCGAAGCCACGCCGATGCCGAACCTGAACATCGGCTACCTGCCGCAGGAACCGCAGCTCGATCCGACGAAGACCGTGCGCGAAGCCGTCGAGGAAGGCCTCGGCGACCTGTTCCAGGCGAACAAGAAACTGGAAGAAATCTACGCGGCGTACGCCGAACCGGACGCCGACTTCGACGCGCTCGCGGCCGAGCAGGCGAAGTACGAGGCGATTCTCGCGTCGAGCGACGGCGGCAGCCCCGAGCAGCAGCTCGAAGTGGCCGCCGACGCGCTGCGCCTGCCGCCGTGGGACGCGAAGATCGAGCACCTGTCGGGCGGTGAAAAGCGCCGCGTCGCGCTGTGCAAGCTGCTGCTCGAAAAGCCCGACATGCTGCTGCTCGACGAACCGACCAACCACCTCGACGCCGAATCGGTCGACTGGCTCGAGCAGTTCCTGGTGCGCTTCCCGGGCACCGTGGTCGCGGTCACCCACGATCGCTACTTCCTCGACAACGCGGCCGAGTGGATTCTCGAACTCGACCGCGGCCACGGCATTCCGTGGAAGGGCAACTACAGCAGCTGGCTCGACCAGAAGGAAGAGCGCCTGAAGCAGGAAGAAGCGTCGGAATCGGCACGCCAGAAGGCGATCAAGAAGGAACTGGAGTGGGTGCGCCAGAACCCGAAGGGCCGCCAGGCGAAGTCGAAGGCGCGTATCGCCCGCTTCGAGGAGCTGAGCAGCCAGGAATACCAGAAGCGCAACGAAACGCAGGAAATCTTCATTCCGGCCGGCGAACGCCTCGGCAATGAAGTGATCGAGTTCAAGAACGTCAGCAAGTCGTTCGGCGACCGCCTGCTGATCGACAACCTGAGCTTCAAGATCCCGGCCGGCGCGATCGTCGGCATCATCGGTCCGAACGGCGCCGGCAAGTCGACGCTGTTCAAGATGCTGACCGGCAAGGAACAGCCGGATTCGGGCGAAGTCGTGATGGGCCCGACGGTGAAGCTCGCATACGTCGACCAGAGCCGCGACGCGCTCGACGGTTCGAAGACGGTGTTCGAGGAAATCTCGGGCGGCGCCGACGTGCTGACGGTCGGCAAGTACGAAACGCCGTCGCGTGCGTACATCGGCCGCTTCAACTTCAAGGGCGGCGACCAGCAGAAGATCGTCGGCAACCTGTCCGGCGGCGAACGCGGCCGCCTGCACCTCGCGAAGACGCTGATCTCGGGCGGCAACGTGCTGCTGCTGGACGAACCGTCGAACGACCTCGACGTCGAAACGCTGCGCGCGCTGGAAGACGCGCTGCTCGAATTCGCGGGCTCGGTGATGGTGATCTCGCACGATCGCTGGTTCCTCGACCGGATCGCGACGCACATCCTCGCGTTCGAAGGCGATTCGCAGGTCACGTTCTTCGACGGCAACTACCAGGAGTACGAAGCCGACAAGCGTGCGCGCCTCGGCGAGGAAGCCGCGAAGCCGAAGCGTCTGCGCTACAAGCCGATCAGCCGCTGATCGGCGCGGCCCGGGCGCCCGGCGCCGCGATCACGCGGGGCCGGATGCCGAAGCGGGCCACTTCCGAACAGCACAACGAAAAAGCGAGCCCTTGGCTCGCTTTTTTTATCCCGCGTGGCTTCCCCGTCGATTACACCAGCGCGCCCAGCTCGCGCAGTCGCGCCTCGGTCGCCGACGCGCTCGTGTGATGAATGCCGTGCCAGCCGAGCGCCGTCGCGGCCGCCGCGTTGTGCGCGTTGTCGTCGATGAACACGAGCTCGTGCGTCGCGATGCCGGGCAGGTGCGGCTCGATCCGCGCATGCATCTCGCGGTAGATCGCCGGATCGGGTTTCACGAGCTTCACGCGGCCCGACACGACGATGTCCTTGAAGCGGCGCAGCACCGGGAAGTTGTCCCATGCATACGGAAACGTCTGCGCGGACCAGTTCGTCAGCCCGAACAGCGGCATCCCCTGCGCTTCCAGCCGGTCGACGAGCGCCGCGCCCTCTTCGAGCACGCCGCCGATCATTTCGTGCCAGCGCGCATAGAACGCGCGGATCAGCGCTTCGTGCTCCGGAAACTTCGCGACGAGTTCGGCCGTGCCTTCCTCGATCGTCTGCCCGCCGTCCTGGCGGACGACCCAGTCCATCGCGCACACGTGCGTGAGGAACCAGCGACGCTCGGCGGCGTCGGGAATCAGTTCGCGGTAAAGGTACTCGGGGCTCCAGTCGATCAGCACCCCGCCGAAATCGAACACCACTGCCTTGATCGTCATGCAAACTCCGTAGCGAGCACGTCCGCGAGCGGACGCGGCGTCACCGCGTTGCCCGACAGCGAATTGTTGTTCCAGATGAAGTGATGGTGCGCGACGATCTGCGCCGCCGACAGGTGGGCACGCTCGTTCGTCGTGTGCAGGTCGGACACGACGGTCGTCCGGTAGCCGAGCAGCGCGGCGCGGCGCGCGGCCGAATCGACGCAAAACTCGGTCGCATAGCCGCAGATCAGCACCGAGCGGATGCCGTGGCGATCGAGCTGCGCCGCGAGTGGCGTGTCGTGAAACGCATCGCTCGCCTGCTTGCGCACGCGCCAGTCGTCGCGACCGACGACCAGCCCCGCATGCAGTTCCCAGCCCGGCGTGCCGGGCACGACGTCGTCGTCCGCGTCGCCGTCGTGCTGCACGAAGCACACCGGCGCGTTCGCCGCGCGCGCCGCCGCCGTCAACCGGTTGATGCCCGACACCACGTCGTCGAGCCGGTACGCGGGCTGCGCCCGCTCCACCAGCCCGCGCTGCATGTCGACCACGATCACCGCGGTGTCTGCCATTGCTTGCCCTCGCTGTTATCGGCCGGCCGTCGTTCGATCGTTACCGGATCGCTATCCGGCCGTTACCGTGCGTTGCGTCAGATCGGCTGCGTACGCGCGTCGAGCCACGCCTTCGCGTCGCCGCTCACATGCCGGCCGACGCGCTCGCGCACCGTCGCGTGATACGTGTTCAGCCACGCGCGCTCTTCGTCGTGCAGCATCTCGATCAGCACGCAGCGCGTGTCGATCGGGCACAGCGTCAGCGTCTCGAAGGCGAGGAAGTCGCCGAATTCCGTCTTTCCGGCCGCACGGTTCACGACCAGGTTCTCGATCCGGATGCCCCACTGGCCCGGACGGTACACGCCCGGCTCGATCGACGTGATCATCCCCTCTTCCATCGCCGTGTACGGCTCGGCCGGCGCGTAGTGCGAAATGACCTGCGGGCCCTCATGCACGTTCAGGAAGTAACCGACGCCATGCCCGGTGCCGTGGCCGTAGTCGAGCCCGGCCGCCCACATCGGCGCACGCGCGATCGCGTCGAGCATCGGCGAGCGGATGCCGCGCGGGAAGCGGGCACGCGACAGCGCCATCATCGACTTCAGCACGATCGTGAAATCGCGCCGCTGCAGGTCGCTGACGGTGCCGACCGGCACGACGCGCGTGATGTCGGTCGTGCCCGTCATGTACTGGCCGCCCGAATCGATCAGCAG